>NZ_JASCXP010000026.1:0-31301 GCF_030010695.1 Nocardia sp. CC201C | reverse complement strand
GCGGCGGTCTCATGGCGGCGGCCCGCCCGGCGGCGGTGTTCGGCGGGGGAGTGTCCTCGTCCTCACCGGAGGCCGCGCCCGCCACGATGGGGTGGCTCTGGCCGTAGTCGAGGTCGATCACATCGGCGACCACGACGGTCACATTGTCGGGACCGCCGCTGCGCAGCGCCAGTTCGATGAGCCGGTCGGCCGCCTCGTCGGTGGTGCCCTCGCGCAGGGTGTTGCCGATGGTCTCGTCGCTGACCACGTCGGACAGGCCGTCCGAGCACAGCAGGTAGCGGTCACCGGCGCGGGCCTCGCGCACGATGAGCGTCGGCTCGATCTCGTTGCCGGTGAGCGCGCGCATGATCAGCGAACGCTGCGGGTGGGTGTGCGCCTGCTCCGGGGTGATGCGCCCCTCGTCCACCAGCGACTGCACGAAGGTGTCGTCCCGGGTGATCTGGGTCAGCTCGTCGTTGCGGAACAGGTAGGCGCGGGAGTCGCCGACATGGGCGAGGCCGAGTTTCTTGCCCGCGAACAGGATGGCGGTGAGCGTGGTGCCCATGCCGTCGAGTTCGGGTTCCTCCTCGACCTGATCGGCGATGGCGGCATTGCCCTCGCGCACCGCGCGGTCGAGCTTGCCGAGCAGATCGTCGCCGGGTTCGTCGTCGTCGAGATGGGCCAGGGCGGCGATCATCAACTGCGAGGCGATCTCACCGGCGGCGTGGCCGCCCATCCCGTCCGCGAGCGCGAGCAGCCGCGCACCCGCGTAGACGGAGTCCTCGTTGTTGGCTCGGACGAGACCGCGGTCGCTGCGCGCTGCGTAGCGGAGAACAAGTGTCACGATCGGAGCTCGATCACTGTCTTGCCGACACGGACGGGGGTGCCGAGCGGAACCCGCACCGGCGTGGTGACTTTCGCGCGGTCGAGGTAGGTCCCATTGGTGGAACCGAGATCCTCGACGTACCAGTCCTCACCACGCGGCGACAGGCGCGCGTGGCGGGTGGAGGCGTAGTCGTCGGTGAGTACCAGCGTGGAATCATCGGCCCGCCCGATCAGCACCGGTTGGGTGCCGAGAGTGATGCGGGTGCCGGCGAGTGAGCCTTGAGTCACCACGAGATATTTGGCGCCCTTCTGGCCCCGGCGAAACGATGGCAGCACCGCGGAACCACTCGGGGACCGTGGCGCGACTCTGATGCCGGATGCCGCGTAGATATCGCTGCGCAAGGTCCGGAGCACCGCCCACACGAACAGCCACAGCAGCAGCAGGAACCCCGCACGGGTCAATTGCAGGATCAATCCCTGCACGGTGCTCCACCTCCTGTTCGACCGTGTTGTAGGTACGGTTCGTCGACCCCCAACCGGTGTTGCCTGTCAGCACGGGCCGGGTTTCGCCACCGCGTGAGTGTTGGCAGCATCATAGGGCCGTAGACCGGTTGCGATCACGATACGACCGAGGATTCTCGGGCCATATCGTGACCTGCACCGCGAGCTTACGGGATCAGACGATCCGGATCAGGATCTCGGAATGCCCGGCGCGGATGACATCCCCGTCGGCGAGCTGCCAATCCTGCACCGGCGAGCCGTTGACCAGCGTTCCATTGGTCGAACCGAGGTCGGAGAGCATGGCTGTCTGGCCGTCCCAACGCACCTCGATATGGCGACGGGACACCCCGGTGTCGGGAAGCCGGAAGTGCGCGTCCTGGCCGCGGCCGATGATGTTGGATCCCTCACGCAACTGGTAGGTGCGACCGCTGCCGTCGTCGAGCTGGAGGGTGGCCGAGTAGCTGGAGCCGCCGTGCGGCGGGGCCGCCGGAGCCTGTCCGTAGCCCTGCTGGCCGTAGCCGGGTTGCTGCCCGTAGCCCTGCTGGCCGTACTGGTCGTCGGGTGCGTAGCCGCCCTGGTCGTAGCCGGGGTCCGCGTAGCCCTGCTGGCCGTAGCCCGGGTCGGCGTAGCCCTGCTGCTGGCCGTACGCCTGGTCGTAGCCCTGCTGGCCGTAGCCGCCCTGGTCGTAGCCCTGCTGGCCGTACCCCTGGTCGTAGCCCTGCTGCTGTCCGTAGCCACCCTGGTCGTAACCCTGCTGGTAGCCCTGCTGGTCGTAGCCGGGATCGGCGTAGCCCTGCTGGCCGTAGGCGGGGTCGGCGTAGCCCTGTTGCTGGCCGTACGCCTGCTGGTCCGCGTAACCCTGCTGGCCGTAACCCTGCTGGCCGTAGCCGCCCTGGTCGTAACCGTTCTGGTAGTCGCCGTAGCCCTGATCAGCGTAACCCTGCTGGCCGTAGCCCTGGTCGGCGTAGCCCTGCTGGCCGCCCGCCGGAGGGGGTGCGTACCCACCGCGGCGTGGATCGGACTCCGCGGCGTCACGGCTGGGGTCGTAGCCTGAGTTCTGCGTCATGGGGCCAGCTCCTGGTTGCGGGTGTTCGGGTCGTTGTGGTCGTTCAGAGGCCGGTGGTGGGCCGGTCCGACGGCCCACGTCCGGGTCCACCCGGCCGCGGGTTCTGAACTGTCCGGTGTGCAGCGTAGGTGATGCCTCGAACGCCACGTGCACTTCGCCGTAGGTCTGCCACCCCTGCTCGCGGATGTAGTCCTGCAGATGTTTGGCGAACGCGCGGGTGGTCAGATCGTGGTCGGCCTCGAGTTGCCGCAGGTCCGACTCGTTGATGGTGATGGTGTAGCTGTTGGGTGCCAACAGGTGTCCACCGTCGAGTTCCTGGATGTGATCGGTGGCCTCGCGCTGGAGGGCCGACTCGACTTCCTGGGGCACGACGCTACCGCCGAACACGCGGGCGAAGACATCCCCGACAGCTCCCTGGAGGCGACGTTCGAACCGCGAAACGATACCCATCGCCCCTCCTCCCGGGTCATGACGCTCCCTCGAGAGCGAGCGTTTCTCGTGTCGTGGTCTGCAGACGCCGTGTCATGCACGGCGCGTCCGATACGGCGACACGCGAGAAGGGCGTGTCGCCGTAGGGACACGGTGATTGCATGATATCCACGATCGTCCACACCTGTAACTCTTGGCGAAAGCCCCTGGTTCCCGCCCGGTCCGCAACTTGGTGTACGGCCGGTCACCAGGCGATTTCGTTTTAGGGCATACCCCGTGATAACTTTTTCACGTCGCTCGGGCGAGTGGCGGAATGGCAGACGCGCTGGCTTCAGGTGCCAGTGTCCGTAAGGACGTGGGGGTTCAAGTCCCCCCTCGCCCACCAGATGAGGAGCTCGATCCGGATTCCGGATCGAGCTTTTCGCATTTCAGGCGACGTTCGTCTCGTGGGATCGGGTCTCGTGGGGCTGGCAGGGGAAGCTGCGGCGGTAGCCGCCGGGGGAGACGCCGAGCCGCTCCAGGAAATGGTGCCGCAGATTGTTGGCGGTGCCGAGGCCGCTGCGTTCGGCGATCTTCTCGATCGGCAGGTGGGTGGTCTCCAGCAGCATCCGGGCGCGGGCCAGGCGCTGGTTCAGCAGCCATTGCAGCGGCGTGGTGCCGGTCGTCTCCTGGAAACGGCGGTAGAGGGTGCGGGGGCTGACGGCGGCGCGGCGGGCCAGGTCCTCGACGGTGAGCGGCCGGTCCAGCCGGGTGCGCGCCCAGTCCATGACCGGCGCGAGGGCGCGGTCGTCGGTCTCGGGCACCGATTCCTCGATGAACTGGGCCTGACCGCCCGGCCGGTGCGCGGGCACCACCATGCGCCGCGCCAGTTGATTCGCCACCCGGGAGCCGAGGTCGCGGCGCACCAGGTGCAGGCACAGGTCGAGGCCGGCGGTCATCCCGGCGCTGGTGAGGACATCGCCGTTGTCCACGTACAGCACCGAATCATCCACGCGCACTTCGGGATAGCGCTCGGCCAGCTGCGCGGTGTGCATCCAGTGCGCCGTGGCGCGGCGGCCGTCCAGCAGTCCGGCCTCGGCCAGGGCGAAGGCTCCGGTGCACAGCGAGACGATGCGGGCGCCGGCGGCGTGCGCGGCGCGCAGGGCGTCGATCAGATCGGGTGGCAGCGGCTTTCCTTCATCGACACAGTCGTCCGGCACCGATGGGACGATCACGGTGTCGGCACCCACCAGACCCTCGAGCCCGTAGGGGGTACGCAGTGTGAAGCCTGGTGAGCCGGGTTCGCTCCGATCACCGGTGCCGCACAGTCGCAATTCATACCAGGTGGGGGACAGGTCCGGCTGTAGCTTTCCGAAAACCGTTGCCGGAATGCTCAATTCGTAGAGATCCCAGGTGGGCACGCCGATGTCGGCGGGAACGACCAGGGCTACGGAACCGACGCTCATACCCGTCAGCCTATGGCAGGAATTTGGTGATACCCGGCATTCGTGTCACTGGTCGGCTCCCGCACGGGCTGCGAATGTTGATCCCGGTCGGCCAAGAATCGTTGAAACCTCAAGGGAGACAAGAGATGAACACCACACCGCAGTCCGTCACGGTACTCGGCCTGGGCCAGATGGGCTCGGCGCTGGCCGCCGCGCTGCTCGATCGCGGCCACCGGGTCACCGTGTGGAACCGGTCGGCGCACAAGGCCCAGGCGCTCGTGGACCGGGGCGCGGTGCTCGCCGCCGATCCGCGCCGGGCGGTGGAGGCGAGCCCGCTGGTCCTCGTCTGCGTCTTCGACCAGGAGGCGATGCGGGAGCTCACCGATCCGATCGTGTCCGAGCTGGCGGGCAAGGCGCTGGTCAACCTCACCTCGTGCGGTGCCGAACAGGCCCGTGCGGCGGCCGAATGGTTCGGCGCGCGCGGTGTCGACTATCTCGACGGCGGCATCATGACCACCCCGCCCGGCGTCGGCAGCTCCGAGGTGATGTTCCTCTACAGCGGTGCCGCCGCCGCGTTCGAACCGCACCGCGAGACCCTCGCCGCCCTCGGCGATCCGCTCTACCTCGGCGCGGACGCCGGTATCGCCGCCCTCTACGACTCGGCGCTGCTGAATCTCATGTGGTCCACCATGACCGGCTGGCTGCACGGCGTTGCCCTGGTCGGCGCGGAACAGGTTGCGGCACAGGAGTTCACCCCCATCGCGATTCGCTGGCTGGCCACCGTGAACTCCTTCCTCACCCGCTACGCCACCCAGGTGGACGAGGGCAGCTACCCGGGCGACGACGCCACCGTGGACGTGCAGATAGCGACCATCGACCATGTGCTGCACGAGGAGTCGGCCCGCGGCATCGACACCGCCCTGCCCGAACTGCTCAAGTCCACCATGCTGCGCGCCCGGGAATCAGGGCACGGTTCGGACAGTTTCGCCAGTGTGATCGAAGTTCTCCGGAAGGGAGTCGCCTCATGAGCGCCAAGGTCGCCCGATTCGAGGATCTGGAAAGCGAATTCAACGCCTACGTCGGCTCCATCAACTACGCCACCATGGTGACGGTCGACGCCCGCAACCGCCCCCGCACCCGCGTCCTGATCCCGGTGTGGGAAAAGGTCGACGGCGTACCCCTCGGCTGGCTCGCCACCTACCGCACCCCCGTCAAGGAGAAGCACCTGGCCGCCAACCCGCACACCAGCTTCTCCTACTGGAAACCCGGCAACAACTCGGTGGCGGTGGAGGCGACCGCCGAAGGCGTCGACGACATCACCCTCAAAACCCACGTCTGGGACCTCTACCGCCGCACCAGCCCCCGCGGCGCGGGCTACCACCTCGGCCAGTTCTGGCACGGCCCCGACGATCCCAAGCTGCGCGTACTGCGCCTCACCCCGTGGCGCATCCAGGTCATCCGCGGCACCGACCTGCGCAGCCGCATCTGGCAGCCGCCCGCCCGGGCGGAGTTGGCGTCGTAAGTCCAGACCCGGTCCCACTGGCCGGGGCCGGAGTGGCGTATTGCCCGAGGACCCGGTAGCGGTCGGGCAGTATCGGCGGCTGTGTCAGCACGGAGAATCGGACTGTCGGCATTGGGGCTGCTGGCGGTCGGCATGTTGGGGGCTATCGCGGCGGGGCCGGGGGCGGCGGCTCCCGGGTGGGGGCCGTTGGCGGAGCCGAATCCATATCTGGGGCCGGTGGGTACGGCGACCATGCACGGGGATGCGGGGTCCTCGGATGTGGTGCCGTATCCCGGGCCGGGGACCGGTGCGCGGGGGATCGGGGTGTATCCGTTGGGGGCGGCCTGTCCGACGCTGTTGCAGGGGTCCGACGGGTTGGTGGTGGCGCTGTGTACCGGGGTGGTCGACCGTGCGCCGGTGGTGCATCTGATCGATCCGGCGGATTCGGGGCTGCTCGGTACCGGGTCCGGGGGTCCGGCCACCGGATCGGCGGGGCTTGCCAGTGGGTCGGCGGGGGTGCTCACCGGGTCGCTGGCGCAGCTGAAGCTGACCAAGGGCGGGCTGCTCGGTGGCGTGTACGCCTATCTCGACAATGCCGATCGCCTCGTGGTGGTGGACGGCACCCGGAAGCTGCTGCGCATCGCGCACGAGCGCAGCGGAGCCGGATGGGAACTGCGCGTGGTCGATTCGGTGGATCTCTCGGCGGCCATCCCGGACGGTGACAGCGTCACCGGGCTGGTGCCGGACTGGTCGGGCACGGTCTGGTTCGCCACCGCGCGCGGCATCGTCGGCACGGTGACGCTCGGCGGTACCGTCGCAACACTCGGGTTGCCCGCGGGGGAGCAGGTGGCCAACAGCATCTCGGCCGCGCCGAGCGGGCGGGTCGCGGTGGCGACCACGCACGCGCTCTACGAATTCGACGCCGACGCCGCCGGGCGGCCGGTGCAGTTGTGGCGCGCGGCCTACGACCGGGGTCCGGCGCGCAAGCCTGGGCAGCTGTCCTGGGGGACCGGTTCCACGCCCACCTACTTCGGGCCGAGCACCGGGGCCGACTATGTGACGATTGTCGACAACGCGGCGGAACAGGTGAGCCTGCTGGTATTCCGTTCCGGCAGCGGTGAACTCGTGTGCACCCGGCCGGTGTTGACGCGCGGCGGGGCGGGTAGTGAGAACTCGCCCGTCGGCATCGGGGAGTCGGTGTTCGTGGCCTCCACCTACGGGTATCCGTATCCGGCGGTGCCGGAGGGCGCGGGTCCGGCGGAACCGGCGTCGGCTCCCTTCGTCGGCGGTATGACGCGGGTGGATGTGGACGGCGGCGGCTGCCGCACGGTGTGGGAGAACACGGTGCGCAGTTCCGCCGTGCCGCATCTGTCGGCGGGCGACGGACTGCTCTACACGGTGGGCCGGGTGGGTCTGCCGGTCACCACTCCGCTGGACGGTTACGCGTTCACGGTCGTGGACCCGCATACCGGGGAGGTCGTGAGCGAGCGCGGGCTTCCGTCCACGCTGCTCGCCGATCCCTTGCAGACCTCGCCGCTGCTGCTGCATTCCGGCGATGTGCTGCAGGGGACCACGACGGGCATAGTCCGGATCGCGGGCTGAGGAAAACCGCAGGTCGCGGTGAGATGTGACGAAGATCGCAGTGCTGCTCGGCAGCCCCCGGTCGGGGCGTTGCCGGGCGGCGGCGGATGGGTGCGCGACCGGTCGGTGAGAGCGAAATTCGATTGCCGCCGGACGGCACTCGGGGTAGCCACCACCTTTTCGGTGACTTTTGCTAGACGTGCGTACGGCCTTAGCTCTGTTAAACGGACTTAGAGTTTGTTTCAAATCTGGCGAACGGCAGGCAATAGCCTCTTGCTCTCGGAAAACACCAGATGAACGCGGGTTGATCGAGTTGGTGGCGAGATTTGTCCGAAACCGAAGCAAACGTTCAGGCGGGGTTCACACCAAGCGGTCCTTAGGGTCGCTCGCCGGTGGCGCGGAAGTTGCTACGAAACGATCACGGTGATCGTTACCTAGCCTCGAAAACGGGGAAGCTGGAAATTAGCGATCTTGCCGGATCACCCTCCCTCGCCGCCTGATTCGCCTGGTCGGCTTATACGCCCGCGGTCCGTGTCGAGGGTTGCGTCGGCATAACGATTGTGTAGAGTTGTCGGCAACGCTGGCCGCAGCTGAGCTGGACTCGCTGCGGCCAGTGGAAATCAATTCCCGACCGCTGCCGCCGAGGTCGAAGGCCCTGACACCGCAGCCGGATCCGGTCCGATCCCCATCGAGTAGCTCGACATGTGCTCACTCTGGTCCTCCGCCAGTGCCGCCCGGCGACCCACGCCGAACACGTAGCCGAGGAAGATCAACTCCGCCAGCAGGCCGACCCCGATGCGCAGCGGATCAGGCAGCTGACTCGGGGTCACGAAACCCTCGATCAGACCGGACACGAACAGCACTACCGCCAATCCCACTGCGATCACGGCGGTTGCCCGGCCTTGGTGGGCGAGCGCCTGCACCCGGCTGCGTCGCCCCGGATCGACCAGCGTCCACCCCAGCTTCAGCCCCGCGCCGCCTGCCACGAAAATGGCGGTGAGCTCCAGCATTCCGTGCGGGAGGATGAAGGTGAAGAACGACTCCAACCGTCCCGCGTTCCCCATCATCCCGGCGGTAATGCCCAGGTTCACCGCGTTCATGACCAGCACGTAGACCGCGGGCACCATGAGGAATCCGGTGAACAGCGCGATCGCGGCCACCCACGCGTTATTGGTCCACACCTGGGCGGCGAACGCGTCGTTCGGATGTTCGGAGTAGTAGGACTCGAACGCCCCACCCGGCCCGGTCAGCTCCGGCGCGTTCTCCGGCAGCCCGAGGGTGCGCCGCGCATGCGACGATTCGGCCACCCACCAGGCCAACACCGTCGACCCGAGCAGGAACGCCGCCGCCACCCCCGCCCACCAGCCCCACGCCCTATACACCGCCAGGGGAAACCGGTGCGTGAAGAAGTAACCGATCTCCTTGCCGATCTCGGTGCGCGCACTCAACACCCGTCCCCGCGCCCGGGTCAGCATGGCCGACAACCCGGCGATCAACTCCGCATCGGCCCCCTGCGTCTGCAACGCAGCCAACTGCTGCGAGGTGACCCGATACAGCCGCACCAGTTCATCGGTCTCCGCCCCCGACAACCGCTTGCGCCGGGTCGCGAGCTGATCGAGCCGCTCCCAGGACTGCCTGTGCACATAGGTGTACGCGTCCAGATCCATCCACTGCCCTCCTGCCGCACGGCTGAGGAAAGACTATCGGCCACGCCCCACGTACCCGCCCGACACGGCCAGCACCCGCGGTGGGCGTCGGTGGATCTGACACCGTCTGCGAGCATGTTCGGCGGCAGCATGGCAGGCATGAACGCTCACTCACGCCGACCGATTGAAGTTGGGCAGCGAATCGACACGATGTCAGTTCCGTCGACTACTCTGGAGGCAGGTGACGAAAGGTGGTGTTGAGGTGAGCGACGTGAGGAGCGTCAAGAAGCGAGTGAAGGTTGTGCGGGCGATCCGCCGTAGCACTGAGCTCGAAGGTTCGCGCAGTACGAATGCCACCCGCGCCGACCAGGTTGCTTACGCTCGCGGCACAATCACTGCGGCTGAGCTGAGCGCTCGCGTCCGCAGTCGGTACAACGTCCAGTAGTCGGACGAGGAATGCCGCATCCTTGGGACGTCGGCGATCTCGAACGGAACTGGCAGGGCTATTTCATCCCTGGAACGAACGTTCTTAGAAATCGCGTCGGTGCCCGAACGCTCGAAGCGTTGCAGGACGCGGAGAACGACCTCGTCGAGGCGCGTGTGATTGAACTCCGCGAGGCTCCCGACCTTCTGGGTGACCGCTCGTATGACTTGGCGTACCTGAAAGCGATCCATCGCCAGCTCTTTCAAGACGTGTACATCTGGGCAGGACATGTGCGGACTGTCGGCATCGAAAAGGGTAGCGAGTCCTTCTGCCCACCAAGCTCCATCATCCAGCCGATGGAGCATGTCGCCTCTGAGATTTACCTTCTCAAGCAGCTCAAGGCTGTTCCCGAGGCAGATCTCGCGCGCAGGATCGCGTACCTGTACGACTACACGAACTTCGCCCACCCCTTCAGGGAAGGTAATGGTCGTGCTACTCGCGAGTTCTTCAACCTTCTCCTCTCCGAACGGGGTGCCGGACTCGACTGGAATAAGACCGACCTGGCCGAGTTGCACGGTGCCTGCCACGCGGCGCGGGCCGAATCCGACCTAACCGGGTTGATCGCGATGTTCGCAAAGATCCTCGATGCTGAGCCCGCATACGACTTCTAATCGCGCAGCCATGGAATCGATCTCGTCCCGGCGCGAGGGGTAGGTAGATAGCTAGTGTGTCAATCCGTCCGAACCCGGCCAGGCCCTTCCAAGCAATCGTGACCCGGACACACCTACGGTTGTGTATGTAAGAGTGGTGTAGCAGCTCGTAGTAGCCCGGCCGGTGCGGCATCCGGGCAGTCCTGAGTGTCGTCAGGATTCCCTAACAACGGCGTCATGATTCGCAGAAGGAGCCGCGCGGCGCGTTCACGACTGCCGATCCATCCGGGCCTGTGACCACTGCACGCCGATGCTCCGGAGAGGAGAGGCGGTGCGAAGACGGCTGCCGTACAGCGATGTACCCGATCAATAGGTGCGTCCCGAATCCGGTGTGATCCTCCCCGCCTCCACCAGCGTTCGCCACGCCACGGTCTTGCGTGGACACTCGCCGACCCGACACGACCGGTGCCACTGCATGGTTCGCTGCGCCTCGGGTTCTCCCATCGGTCGGTCGGGCGCATCATGCGGGTACCCGGCCGGCCACACGGCCGCGTCTATCGCGCTGCTCTCCTCCCGCAGCCGTCGCCGTATCTCGGCCACGCTGCGCCCGTCCGGCGTATGACGCGGCCAGAACCACGCCACCGCGTACGCGGCCGCGGTCAACACGAGTGCGGCAACCACACCGATCGCGAACACCCACCACGACATGGTGATCACCGAATCTCGGTGTCCACGACCCACAGTGGATCGATGTCGATCGGCGCGAACGCCACGGCGGCGAGCGCGGCCCTCGCATCGGATTCGAGGTCGTCGATGCTCATTTCCCAACCGTCATCACCGATGAGCGACCATGAGCCGTCGATGCGCTGGAGGTAGCGAAAGCCGCTGGATGCGGCGCGTGCTGTGCCGTCCTCGCTGTCGCCTCGCGCGGATTGATCCATTGCCGTCCCTTCCGCTGTAGGTGGTTGGGGCCGCACCACCGGGGGAGCGCTACCGGGCGATGACAACACCCTGACGATGCGGCTACCGGAAGCGTCGTGCGGTCTCGAGTCGCGCGGTAGCGTTGCAGCGTGGCCATGGTGTTGCCAACGAATCAGGCGGCACCGCAACGCTGCTCGGCACGGTCGCGCGAGGGGGCGGAATGGAGGAGTGGCAGGTATTCGGTACCGAGCTTCGGAAGTTCCGAACGCGAGCGGGTCTGTCGGTGCGCGGACTGGCTGGCTTGCTGCACTACGACCCGGGTGCGCTGTCGCGCCTCGAGAACGGCAGGCGCAAACCTCCCGCCGATCTGGTCCGGAAGCTGGACGGCGTCCTCGGAGCCGATGGGGTACTCGAAGCCGTCTACGACAGCGTCATCACCGAGACAGCCGAAGCCGATCGATCGACACAGCTGGGTCTGCGGGAATCCGCCGCGCTGGCGGAGCGACGCTACATCGATCGCGCCTTGGCGAGGGATATGGCCGAATTGCTCTCCGAGACGCGGAGACTCGAGGATCGAGTCGGTTCCGAACTCGTGCTGCCGGTGAGTCTGCGGCAGGCGCGCATATCTTCGAAGCTGGCTACCGAGGCCCGGGGCGCGGTGCGGACCGAGGTGGTCGACTCCGCAGCGGGATGGCAGCAGTTTCTCGGCTGGCTCCACGCCAACCTCGGCCACCATCGAGCAGCCGTTCACCACTATCGCGCGGCACTGGAGCTGGCGACGGAAAGCGGCAATCGAGACATGATTTCCACCGCCCTGTCCATGCGGGGACATGTCGCGTGGATGGCGGGCGAGATCGACTGCATGGTCGGTTTGTCCCGCGCCGCACAGCGCGATGCTCGAGTACTCAGTCCTACCGTGCTCGCGCTGGCCGTGCAGCAGGAAGGCCGCGGTCTGGCGATCGCGGGCGATCTGGACGCTATGGAAGCAAAGCTCGACCAAGCGGCCGACCTGATCGCTCGAGGCGACCCGAAACGGCCCGACGCCCAGTACTTCTACTCCGACGCCCTGATCGAAATGCAGCGCGGGCTGGCCTACCGCCTCGCGCGCCAGTGGGGTAAGGCACTGGAATCACTCGAGGCGGGTCTGTCGAGCTTCGACCCCGAGATGCTGACATCCGAGTGGGCAACCTGGTACGTCGCGGAATCGGCCTGCGCACTGGCCGGTGTCGGAGAACCCGAACTCGCCAGCCAGCGTGCACTCGACGCCCTTCGGGTCGGTGCCGCAACCCTAGGTTCCCGACTGATCGGATTCATTCGTGTGCTTCACCGGGAGATGTCGGCGAAATGGCCGATGAATACTGACGTCGACGTGCTGGGGGAGGCGCTGCGGCAGCTCCCAGCCGGGCGCTGAACGCGTACCGGGGGACGGGGTATTCACCCAGCGGACCGGGCGCGGTCGCGTGACACGGCGCGCGCGTGTTGCCTCGCCGCGCCTACGTGGGAAGAATGCGAGTCATCATGGCCCTATTCACCACCGGCGAGGCTGTCGCCGTCGAACTGCCGGTCGCGCGGCTGCCCGCGCGGGCGGTGGCGTTCGTGATCGACCTGGTGGTGCAGTTGGTGGGTGGGCTGCTGCTGATCTTCGTGGCGGAGATGGTGTTGGCCGGGCTGAACGCGGATTCGGCGTGGGAGGACGCGGCGCTCATCGTGATCATCGTGGGGGTGCTCATCGGGTATCCGGTGGCCTGTGAGACGTTGACGCGCGGGCGGACCGTGGGCAAGTTGGCGCTCGGGCTGCGGGTGGTGCGGGCCGACGGTGGGCCCGTCGATTTTCGGCATGCGCTCACCCGGGGGCTGGGCGGCATCGTGGACTTCTGGATTCTCGGCACCGGGCTGATCGCGATTCTGGTGTCGCTGTGTTCGCCGCAGGCGCGGCGGGTCGGTGACATTCTGGCGGGCACGGTGGTCGTGCACGGGCAGACCCGGATTCCCTATGTGGGGCTCGCGGTGCCGCCGCCCTGGCTGCTGGCCTGGTCGCGGCAGCTCGACGTGTCCGGGCTGTCCGACGAATCGGCTCGTGCTGTGCGCCAGTACCTGCTGCGCTTTCCCGGCCTGACACCGCCGGCGCAACAGCAGCTCGGCGCGGCGCTGCTGCACACGGTCTGCGCGGAGCTGGCCATGCCCGTGCCCGTGGGCCATCCGCCCATGCACATCCTGGGTGCCATCCTGGCCGAACGCCAGCGCCGGGCACTACCCGCGCCGCCCGCCGCACCGGCTGTGCCGTTCCAGCCGGAAACGCAGTGGTCGCGGCCGGTCGCGACGCACGTCTGAGATACGACGACACCCGACAGCGGGCGGCAACCTCGCCGACCGACCATCAGATCCGGAGTCGCCACTCCGACGTATCGCATTGACCGCTGTCATTGTCGCCGACCGCGAGGACGGTTCCGTCGCCGCGCAGTCCGAGGGTGTGGGTGGACCCGGCGGCGACCGCTACGACATCGCGCCAGGACTCCACATCGCATTGCCCGTGGCTGTTGTCTCCGGCGGCGTAGACCCGGCCGTGTGTATCGACCGCGACGGTGTGATAGCTGCCCGCGGATACTCCGACCACGTCGTGCCAGCCGGATGCCTGCGTGACGCCATGCGACGCGGCCCCCGCCGCGAGCACCCGCCCGTCCGCAGTGACGGCCACGGTGTGCAGATAGCCCGCCGCGATGGCACGCACGTCGCGCCAGTCGGCGACCTCGCACTGCCGCCGTCGGTTGTTACCCACCGCCGTGACCGTGCCGTCCGCGCGCAGGCCGACCGAATGCCAATCCCCGGCGGCCACGGCGACGATCTCGCGCCAGGCGTCGACGTCGCACG
Organism: Nocardia sp. CC201C; assembly: GCF_030010695.1. Lineage (NCBI taxonomy): Bacteria > Bacillati > Actinomycetota > Actinomycetes > Mycobacteriales > Nocardiaceae > Nocardia > Nocardia sp. CC201C. Next base: position 17,486 of record NZ_JASCXP010000026.1, on the reverse strand, counting down.
CCCCCTCCGTTCCCCTTCCCGCCGCCCGGACCGTGCCGTCCGCGAGAACCGCCAGGGTGCGTCGCCAACCGGCGGCGATGCCGACCACACCGGTCCAGGCGTCGACGTCGCACTGGCCGTCCCCGTTCCAGCCGACCGCGACCACGGTGCCGTCAGCGCGCAGCCCCACCGTGTGCGAGCGGCCCGTGTTCGAGAAGGTGTGCACGTTTCCGGCGGCCACGGCCACGATGTCGCGCCAGGTATCGGTGCGGCACTCCGGTGCCCGGGGCCGTCCCGCCGTCGAACCCGATCCATCCGTGCGGACACCGACCGAATGACGACGTCCTGCGGCGATCACCGCTCGACCGCGTGACGCAGCTGCTGCGCTCCTCGACATACCTTGTCATTGTAACGGTGAAGAGACGGTGGAAGGTTGGCCTCGAATTGAGCGCAATCTTGCGAACAAACCCTCAAAAGCCGTAACAAATTGGTCGAGTTCAGAGCGCGCCCGTCTGCTTGAGCTCCAGATACTCGTTCGCCAGCGCCTCCGGCAGTTGCTCCGGCGGTGCGGCGATAACGCGGACGCCCATGCGCTGCAAGTTCTCCCGGGTCAGGGTGTGCTCTATGACCAGGCTTTCCGCCGCGGCGGCCGTATACAGGTCGTCGACGGTGGCGCGGCGGGTGGCGGCGGCCGCGACCTCCGGATCGGTGACCGCCACGATCAGCACCCGGTGGCGGCGGGTGAGCACCGGCAGCACGGGCAGCAGCCGCTCCTGCACCACGGCGGCGTCCAGGTGGGTGAACCACACCACCAGGCTGCGGCGGCGGGCGCGTTGCAGGGTGGCGTTCAGCAGGGCCTGGTAGTCGGTGTCCACCAGGCGCGGTGCGACCGCGGCCAGGGCGTGCATGAGCTTGAACTGCAAGCGCTTTCCGCCGACCCCGCGCACCTCGGTGCGCAACTCCCGGTCGAAGGCCAGCAGATCCACCGAATCGCCGCCCGCCGCGGCGAGCCCGGCCAGCAGCAGCGCCGCCTCCACCATGGCGTCCAGGCGGGTGCCATCGCCGACGCGGCCCGCGCTGATCCGGCCGGTGTCGAGCAGCATCACCACGTGCCGGTTGCGTTCCGGCCGCCAGGTGCGCACCAGCACGTCGTCGGCGCGGGCGGTGGCGCGCCAGTCGATGGTGCGCACGTCGTCGCCGACCACATACTCACGGAAGGAGTCGAATTCGGTGCCCTGCCCGCGAATGGTGGCGGTATTGCGCCCCTCCATCTGCTGCAAGCGCCGAATCTTCGCGCCCAGCAGTCGTTCCGACCGGAACGGCGGCAGCGCACGCAGCCGGGCGGGTACCGTCCGGCGGGTCTGGCGTCCCGCCATGCCGAGCGGGCCGAGCAGCCGGATCGTCACCGGTCCCGCGATGCGGTCACCGCGATAGTCCGGGGTGAGTTCGGTGTGGAACCGCACCCGGGTATTGGCGGGCAGACGCAGTTCGTGCGTGCGGTGCTCGGCGTGCGCGCTGTCGGGCCAGTCATCCCACACGATGCCGCGCAGCGTGCGCGAACCCTTGTTCAGCACAACCAGTTCCACCTCGGCCGCGTGTCCGGTGCGCACCGTGGTGACCGGTTCCCGGGACAGCTCGAGGTCGTCGGCGGAGCCGAGCAGCGCCAGGTCGGCGATCACCAGCACCGCCAAAGCCGCCGTCGCCACCAGCACGCCGAGCCAGGACGGCAGCACCAGGGTGACGAACAGCGCCGCGGCCGCCGCGGCGAGGGCCAACCGGCCGGTCACGACCATCGGTTACACCGGAACGGGAACGGACATGAGCAGTGAGGTCAGCACACCCTCGGCCGTCACACCCGCCACCTCATGCTCGGGCCGCAACTGCATCCGGTGCCGGAGCACCGGCAGCGCAATGGCTTTCACGTCGTCGGGGGTCACGTAGCCGCGGCCGTTGAGCCAGGCGAAGGCGCGCGCCGCCGCCATCAGCGCGGTCGCGCCGCGCGTGGACGCACCGTGCGCGACGGCGGGGGAGGTGCGGGTGGCCCGGCACAGGTCCACGATGTAGGCCAGCACCTCCGGGCTCAGCGCGACCTGTGCGATCGCCCGGCGGGCGGCCTCGATATGGGCCGGACCGGCCACCGGCCGCAGCCCCGCGCCCGCCAGATCGCGCGGATCGAATCCGGCGGCATGCCGTTGCAGAATCCGGAACTCGTCGTCGCGGCCGGGCAACTGCACGTCGACCTTGAACAGGAACCGGTCCAGCTGCGCCTCCGGCAGCGGGTAGGTGCCCTCCTGCTCGATGGGGTTCTGGGTGGCGATCACCACGAACGGCTCCGGCAGCGGCTGCGGTACACCGTCCACCGAAACCTGGCGCTCCTCCATGGATTCCAGCAGCGCGGACTGCGTTTTCGGTGGGGTGCGGTTGATTTCGTCGGCGAGCAGCAGATTGGTGAACACCGGACCGCGCCGGAAGGTGAACTCGCCCGAATGCGGATCGTAGATCTGCGAGCCGGTGACATCGCCGGGCATCAGGTCCGGCGTGAACTGGACGCGCGCGTGCTCCAGCTCCAGCGCGGTGGCCAGCGAGCGCACCAGCAGTGTCTTCGCCACGCCCGGAACACCTTCGAGCAGTACGTGGCCCCGGCACAGCAGCGCCAGCACCAGGTACATGACGGCATTGTCATTGCCGACGACGGCCTTGCCGATCTCGGCGCGCAGGGCCAACAGGGCCTGCTGCGCGTCCTCGGCGGTGGGGGTGTGGGTGGTGTCCACTGTGGTCACAGGACCTCCGCTTCGATCCATTCGAGTTGGGCGGCGACGAGTTCGAGAGTGCCCCGGTCCGGGACCGGGTCGTACAGGGCGGCGGCGACGAGCGCCGGTTCGGCTCCGCTGCGGGTGCACACCGCGGCCAGCACCCGGTCGGGCGGGCTGTCGGCGGTGAGGCCGAGCACGGGCCGCAGCCGCCGCAGTGACGCCGAGCGCAGCCGGGCGGCCACATGCTCGAAGTCGCGGGAACGGCGGTACAGCCCGGCCTGCCCGGCGAGCAGCTCGTGGGCGGGCACTTGCACCGGCAGCGGATCGGGCACCACGCTGCCGCGGCGGCGGGCCCGCCACCACAGCACGATCACCCAGGCGATGACCCATTGCAGGCCGCCGAAGGCGACCCAGCCGGGGAGCCGTTCGAACAGCGAGTCCGAACCCTCCCCGAACTCCGGGCCCTCGATATCGGGGGGCTCCGGCGGCGGTCCATCCGGTGCGGTCGGCCGGGGTACCGAGGGCGCGCTGAGCGCGTTCACCAGCGCGAAGACCAGCAGCGCCACCGCGAGCACACCGAGGATGACCGCCCAGAACCGCCAGTCGCGCAACAGTTCCGGAGTGTCCATGCGTTGCCGGGAGCGCGCCGCCTTCTTGCGCGGCTTGCGGCGGCGTTCGCTGACCTCGGCCGGTTCCGTGCCGGGCGGCGGGGCCGTGGAGTAGCGGTCGGCCTGCTCCAAGCGGCGGTATTCGAATTCGGTGGCGGGCCGGCCGCCGTACACGATCTCGTCGAAACTGCGTGCGGCCGCGGGCAGCTCGGTGGGATCGGCGAGATCGCCCCGCTCGCCGAGCGCCGTGGTGGCGGCATGCGCGGTCTCGTCGGCGGTGCGGGCGCGGCTGACCTCGAGCACCCCGTGCTGCTCCAGCCCGCGCGTCACCGCCCGGAACCGCTCCCGCTGCGCGGTGGCGAAATCCCGCTGCCGCGCGGCGGTTTCGGCGGCGGCCAAATGCACGTCCGCCGCGCTCAATGCCGGTATGGGTGGGGCGCTGGGCATCTCGGCCGGATGCCACGAGCTTGTGCTGCCAGCCCGGGCTGGTGCCCCCGTACCGGTGCCTCGCGGTGGTTCTTCGCTGCGACCACCGCCGGGCGATGGCGTGCCGGTGTTGTGACCGTATGGCGGTGTGGCCGCCTCGTAGCCGACTGGTGGTGTGCTCACCAGGCTTCCGGATCGTTGCGGGTCCGCGTTGTCACCGGGCGGTCGCGCTCCCGTGTTGCCGCTGGTCGGCTGAGTCCCGCCGTCGTCGGGAGGGAGCCCTGCGCTTGTCTCACCGGGCGGACTCGCGGGTGGCCCCGGACTGCCCGCGTCGTCGTGCTCTCCCCCCGAGCCGGTCATGACGGTGCTCCATTTCCGGTGGGAACCGCGTGCCGGGGGATGCGGATGTCCCAACCCTCGCGGCGGCAGCGGCGGTCCACGTATACGACTGTCTGCGTGGCGGATTCGATGGTGTCGGCGAAGGCCGTCCAGAGCATCACCACGCTGATGAGCAGGGCGATCACCGCGGGTCGGTGAGTGCCGGTGAATTCGGCGACGAGGTCCAGGGCCAGCAGCATCGGCAGCAGCAGCACCGGGAGCAGGGTGCGCAGCGCCATCCACACGCCGACCAGCTGCCATTCCGTGCCCTGCGCCAGGGTTTTCGCGCGCTGCGCGGCGAGCGTGGCGGTGGCGGATTCGCCGATGATCACCGGTGCGGTGGTGTACTGCCGTGCTCGCAGCCAACCCAGCCAGATCGCCGCGAACGGCAGTGTGATGACCAGCGGTGTGCCCAGCACCAGCACGCCGACCCCGATCAGCGTGTACTTGAGCTGGAACAGCGCCAGCGCGGGCAGGTGCGACAGCAGTCGGTTCAGCGCGCCCCGCCAGCCCAGCGGCTGCCGGTGCACCACGGCGACCGCGACGGCGGTGGTCACCCCGCGCACATAGAGCCGCAGGAGCCAGACGCACACCAGGGTGATGAGCACCGCGCCGACGGCGACGGCGGCATCGGAGTCACCGGCCAGCGCGATCACCACGAAGGTGCAGCCGATCGCGATCGCCGCGCTGACCGCCGCCCCGGCCCCAGACAGGGCCGCCAGCAGCTTGATCCGGCTTTGCACCAGCGCGAACGGCAGATCCATCAGCTCCCGGAACCGCAGCGGGCGGATCGGCACCGGTGCGGGTTCGGGCTGGGGTTCCGTCGCCGATCCGGTCGTCGGACCGGCGTGGTCGGCGGCTGGCAACACGGGCCGAGTCTATCGGTCCGGCGGCTTTCGGTCGCGACTCGACGCTTTCGGCGGGTGGCGGGCGATTCTCGGTAGGAACTCAGCCGTCGTCTACACGGCGGCGGCAATCGTCATCGTGCCTTCGGCCACGGCCGACCCGGCGGACACTGCCGCCTCCGGTCCGGTGGCACCTTCGGTGCGAACGACGCATGCCGGTGCGATGCTCTGCCAGCATGCGCGGTCGCCTCTCGATGGAGCGTGTGCGGTGCGGCCGTGTCGCTGACTTCCGTGCTCGGTCCGCCGTTCCAGGCGCGCGGGGCCGCGCGACCCACGCCTACGCGTCGAGCAGGCGGGCGACGACTCGGCGATACAGTTCCGGGTCGGTCGGCGGCAGGCCGAGCAGGGCACGCAGGTAGACGCCGTCACCGACCAGGCTGACGATCTCCGCGTGCACCGGATCGTGGATCTCGTTGTCCAGACCGGTCTTCCAGGTGGTCATCACCTCGGTGAGGGCGCGGTCGACCTCGTCCACCCCGGTGTCGTGCGGGCCGTCGACGGTGCGCATGGCGGCCAGCATGGAACGGTACAGGGCCAGTTCGAGGGCGTCGGACTCGTTGTCCGGATGCGGGCTCTGCAGATACCACTCGGCCACCGACCGGCCCTGCGCCACCGCGGAATCGAGTTGCTCGTGGGCGCGGTCGCCGAGGCGGCGGACCAGTCCGGCCAGCAGGGCGTCCTTGGATTTGAAGTGGTAGAGCAGGCCGCCCTTGGAGACGCCGGCCGTGGCGGCCACGTTCTCCAGGGTGACCTGGGACATGCCCTTGTCGAGCAGCAGGGTTTCGAGGGCGTCGAGGATGCGGTCGCGCGTCGATGTCACGGCCATCACTGTACCGTCCGGACGGTTGATCTGTTACTGTACCGTCTGGACGGTTCGAACTCGGAAAGCAGCGAAGGATATGACCACCCACCGCAACGCCCGGTCCGCACCCGGAACCGCGGCGCTCCCCGACAGTGCGGCCGACCGCCGCGCCGTCGACACACCCCTCCCGGCCGGTCGACCCCCACGGGCGACCGCCCGCACCTGGGCCGGACTGAGCGTGCTCGCCCTCGCCCTGCTGCTGGTCTCGGTCGACGCCACCGTGCTCGACCTCGCGATCCCCGCCATCAGCGGCGACCTCGCCCCGACCACTCCGCAGCTGCTGTGGATCATCGACGTCTACTCGTTCGTGCTGGCCGGACTGCTGATCACCATGGGCACCCTCGGCGACCGCATCGGCCGCCGGAAACTGCTGCTCATCGGCGCGGTCGGCTTCGCGCTGGCCTCGGCGCTGGCCGCCTGGTCGATCAGCCCCGAGATGCTCATCGCCGCCCGCGTGCTGCAGGGCGTCGCGGGTGCGACCCTCATGCCCGCCACCCTCGGCCTGATTCGCGGCATGTTCGCCGACCCACGGCAGCGCACCGTCGCCATCGCGGTCTGGGGCGCGATGGCGGGCAGCGGCGCGGCCGTCGGCCCGCTGCTGGGCGGCTGGCTGCTCGAGCACTACTGGTGGGGTTCGGTGTTCCTGGTGAACCTGCCGGTCATGGCGTTGCTCGTGGCGCTGGCCCCGGTGCTGGTGCCGGAATCGCGGGACCCGAATCCGGGCCGTTTCGACCTGGTCAGCGCCGGACTGTCGATGCTGGCGCTGATCCCGATCGTGTTCGCGGTCAAGAAGATCGCGGCGCACGGCGTCAGCTCGGCGGCAGTGGTCGCGGCGCTGGTCGGCGTGCTCGCCGGCGCGGCGTTCCTGCGCCGTCAGCGCCGTCTTGCCGCGCCGCTCATCGACCTGGAGCTGTTCGCGCTGCCGCCCTTCCGCGCGGCGGTGCTGACCAATCTGCTGTCGGTGTTCGCGCTGGCCGGTGTGCTGTTCTTCGGGTCGCAGTACCTGCAGTTGGTGCTGGGCAAGGCCCCGCTGCAAGCGGGTCTGCTGCTGATTCCCGGCACCATCGGCAGTTTGACGGGCTCACTGGGCGCGGCCTGGCTGGTGCGCCGTTGGCGTCCGGTATCCGTACTGGTGTCCGCGCTGCTGGTGGCGGCCGTGGGTGCGCTGCTGTTCTGGCTGTTGCGTGCCGATGCGGCGGCCCCGGTGTGGCCGTTCGTGCTCGGCTTCCTGCTGATCGGTCTGGGAGCCGGTGTGGCGCTGACGGTTTCGGCCGACATGATCGTCAGCTCGGCACCCGCCGAGCGGGCGGGCAACGCGGCCGCGATCTCCGAGACGGCCTTGGAGGGCGGTATCGCCCTGGGCGTCGCCATCCTCGGCAGCGTGGTGATGTCGGCCTTCCGCCATGGCCTGGATCTGTCCACGGTCCCGCCCGCCCGGGTGGACGCGGCCCGCGAATCCCTCGGCGGCGCTGTCGAAACCGCCAGCCACCTCCCCGCCTCGGCGGCGGCCACCCTGGTCGACTCGGCCCACTCGGCCTTCGTCACGGGCATGCACCTCGCGGCCACCGGCACCACGGCGATCCTGCTGCTGGCGGCGGTCATCGTCTACCGGGCAGCCGGAGTCTCCGACCGTCGCAACAGGGTCTTCCGGGCCTGATCTTTGGCACGGAATGTCGGCGGTTGTGTCAGAACCGTCGGCTTCCGGCGGGCTAGCGTTTTCTCGCGGTTCGCTTTGGTCGGGGGCGCGCTGCCCGAGGGCGTGGGCACTCCACGCTCCCCGGCACGTTTTGGACGCAGGGGACACGGTTTCACCTGCGCGTATCAGTCAGGAATTTCAGCGTGAACATCTCGATTACCCGGTGGCGCGGACGCACGGGCGCGGTTGCGGCCGGACTGCTCACCACCGCAGCACTCACCCTCGGCGCACCGATCGCGTCGGCCGATCCGATCACCGATCTGCTCTGCAATGCCGGATCGTCCCAGTTCTGTCCCGCTCCCCAGGCTCCCGCCCCTGCTCCGCAGGCCCCCGCGCCCGCCCCGCAGGCCCAGCCGGAGCAGCCCGCTCCGGAGCCGCAGGCACCGTCGACCTACTACCGGAACTGCGACGAGGTCCGCCGCGCGGGCCAGGCCCCACTGCATCGGGGCGACCCGGGCTACGCGCCGCATCTCGACCGCGACAATGACGGAATCGCCTGCGAGCGAGCCTGATCCACATCGCCTGCTCGGGGACCGGTAGACCCCGGCCCCGGCTGCCGATGGTGTCCCCACCACACCGTTCCCACACGCACGCGACTGTCGGAGCAACCTGGGTCGTGCCGCGCCGACGTGGGATTACCGCCCGCTCCGGGCGGGTCCGGCCGCGGCGGACCGCCGCTGCGATCTACTCGTTCTTGCCGGGCGGCAGTTCGCGCGGCCCGCGGTATTCGAGGGCCGGGTGCTGCCGAGCGCTCAGCTCGGTCTGCTGGGGTGCGGGCGGAAGACCGTAGCCGTGGGCGGCCTGCCCGCCCGGCAGGGCGGAGTAGCCGGGGGCGTAGCCCGGGTGCTGGGCGTACGGCTGGTCGACCACGGTCGAGGCGACGTGGTGGGCGTACTGCTGCTGGGCTCCCGGGGGGAGTTGGTAGCCAGGCTGCTGGAACTGGTAGCCGGGCGGCTGCGGCTGGGCGGAGTCCTCGGAGTCGACGGTCACCTTGCGGGTGCGGCGCAGGGTGAAGGTGATCTCCTCGGCTTCCTCGAACGCCTGGCGGACGGTGCGCAGCGGATGGGTCGCGGTGTCGATGGCATTGGCGACGAAGGAGGGCACCAGCGGGCGGATCCAGCGCGCGGCCGTATCGGTGAAGGGCACCGTGCCGATAATCGGAAGCTCCAGGCCGCCACCGGGTTTCGCCTGCTCCGGGCGCGGCGCGGCACCGGCCGGGGCGAGTGCGCCGCCCGCGGCGGCCGGGGCCACGGCTCCCGGCGCGATCTGGGCGGGCAGGTTCGACGGTGTCACGATCCCCTCCTGAGACACGGAGCTGTCCTTTCGGTCTCCGGCCGCGGCGGCCGGTAGTTCGTGCGCCGGCGCGTCGTCCAGCGCGGCGCGGTCGAATTCGTTCACCGCGCGGCGGCCGGATTCGGTGATGCCGATCTCCAGCCCGCCGATGGCGGCGATGATGCGTTTGCGCTGCTGTTCCCGGTTGATGGCGGTGTCGGCGTGCGCGGTGAGTCTGGCGGCGGTGATCGCCTGTTCGGCGTGCAGCTTCTCGATCTCGACCCGGGTCCGCGCGCGCCCCACCGCGATGGCGGTCTCGGCCTCCTGCGCGGCGCGGTCGGTGTCGGCGCGGAAGGCGACCCGCCGGTCGAACGAGGTCTCCCCGCGCCACCACCGCAGCAGCAGCGGTAGCAGGGCCAGCAGCACCATGAGCACGATGGTGGCGAGGCGCAGCGTCAGCGCGCCGCCGTGCGCCGTGGTGTGGTCGTTCATGGCGACCCAGCGCGCGCCCAGTCCGCGGTCGCCGTCGGTGTAGGCGGCGTCCCGCGCGGCGGCGAGGGCCTGCTCCTTGTCGGAGACCCGGGCGTCGAGTCCGCCGATTCGCTCCTCGGCGGTGGTGAGCCGAGCGCGCGCGTCGTCGAGCATCTCGTTGGCGGTGCGCTCCTCGGGACCGCGTCCCGGTACTCCGGTGATGCGGTTGCTCGGGCAGTCCGGGCCGGGGTTGTACTCGCAGCGCGCGATCACCAGCGCGGCGTCGATATCGGTTTTGGCCTGGGCGATCTGCTGGTCGAGCGCGGTGCGGTCGGTGCGCGCGCGATCGAGTTCGTCGCGGGCGGTGACCACGGTCGCGACGGATTCGGTTTCGGTCCGTGCCCGGTCGTCCAGCAGCCGGTCCACGGTGCCGCCGAACAGTACGGTGCTCGCCAGTTCGGCCACCATCACGCCCGCCAGCACCGCCACGGCGACACGCCCGGCGAATTCGGCTCGGCTACGGCGTGTTTCACCCCGTGCGGGTGCCGGAACCGTCGCCATCACCCGCCCGACGGCTCCGGCCAACAGGGTGGCGAACAGCGCGATGAGGACGATGCCGACGATCGGCCAGCCGGCTGCCCCGGTAGCCAGGGCGGTGACCGCACCGGCGACACCCGCGAACAGCGCCACCACCGCGCCGGTGAGCGTGTAACCGGACAGTTCGTGCCGGTCGGTCAGGTGGCTGTCGCCGCCGCCCAGCCAGGTCAGCAGCGTGCGGACCCCGGCGGCGGGATCGGACGGCCCGGGTGAGCGCTGCGCGGGCGGTGTGGAGGATGGTGCGCTGCCGCCCGCATCGGCGGGAATGTGCGGCTCAGGGACGTGTGGGGCGGTCATGGGATCTCACATCCTCTAAGTCCCAGGGTGTTTCGGCCGTGCGAAACTATCGCTTATTCGTTATCTCAGCGTGACAGGCCGAGCCTGGTTCCACCGAGTGGGCCGCGAGGGATGTGTTCAGGCTCACATCGGCGAGTTTCCGGCGCGTTTCGTGCGCTTGATCACCCCGAACCGCCCCGGCAAATGTGAGCTACCGCATATTCAACGTTAGCCAGTCGTGTGCTGAGCTGGGTGAACGGTAAACGATTCCGTACGGTCGGAACATTGCCGTGACCTGTCTCCCAGGCGCTCCGGACGGGGTGGTGAGGTGTCCGGAAAGTTAGCCACCTTACGTCCGGTTTATCCGAAGTGATTGCGGGGAAATCTGTTTCGATGCAGGTGAGAGGGCATACCGGCGTGTGAGCGGGGCGATCCTCCGCTCGGGCCGGTCACCTGGACAACAGTGGCGAACTCGACTGAAACGATGCCGCTCGGCTGCTTTACACTAGAGAACGCGCAGGTAGTGGAGGATCGATGGAGAAGCCCAGCTAGACACTGTTATTAGTGCAACCTAAGTTGGTTGGGCTCAAGTCCTGACTTATCGTTTGCTCTTACGTCGAACGCGACAAGTTCGGCATATCGCCCCAACAGCCGGGACCAGATCGGTGCCCAGACTAAAGGGCGAAAACGGCGCGGCAGGTAGCCAACACGTAAGCGTTGGGTTACCGCCGAGCACCCGACTAGGAATTCGAAGCGGGTGGACAACTAGAGAGTTGACTGCACGGTATGACCATCAGCGCCGCTGGTCAGGAAGCCGACTGTGACTGCAACGTCCGGGCGCAGTCTGACGGAGGCGTTCGACGAAGGCCGCATTCTTCGAAGGCCTGTTTTTTGTGAAGGCAGAGGCATGACGCAACTTCCTGGCCACAGGTCCCCCACCGGCGGTGCCGGTTACGGGCACGGACCCCGCGGGCTCTATGACCCGGCGAACGAACACGACGCCTGTGGTGTCGCATTCGTCGTCGACATGCACGGCCGTCGCAGCCGCGACATTGTCGACAAGGCAATCACGGCACTGCTGAACCTGGAGCACCGAGGCGCAGCCGGCGCGGAGCCGAACTCCGGCGACGGCGCGGGCATCCTGATCCAGCTCCCGGATCGCTTCTTCCGGGCGATCGTCGACTTCGAGCTGCCCGCCGAGGGCTCGTACGCCACCGGCATCGCCTTCCTCCCACAGGCCCGCCGCGAAGCCGCGCGCGCCGCCTACCGGGTCGAGAAGATCGTCCGCGAGGAGGGCCTCGAGGTCCTCGGCTGGCGCGAGGTGCCGATCGACGAATCGTCGCTGGGCGCGCTGGCCCGCGACGCCATGCCGACCTTCCGGCAGATCTTCATCGCCTCGCCCAAGGGTGGCTCGGAGCAGCTCTCCGGCATGGACCTGGAGCGCCGCGCCTACGTCGTCCGCAAGCGCATCGAGCACGAGCTCGGCAAGGCAGGCGCCGGCGCGGGACCGGTCGGCAAGGAGTCGGTCTACTTCCCGAGCCTGTCCGGCCAGACCTTCGTCTACAAGGGCATGTTCACCACGCCGCAGCTGCGCGCGTTCTACCTGGACCTCCAGGACGACCGCGTCGAATCCGCACTCGGCATCGTGCACTCCCGCTTCTCCACCAACACCTTCCCCTCGTGGCCGCTGGCGCACCCCTTCCGCCGGGTCGCGCACAACGGTGAGATCAACACCGTCACCGGCAACGAGAACTGGATGCGCGCCCGCGAGGCGCTGCTGAACTCCGACGTCTTCGGCACCGACGCCGAGGGCAACAACCGCCTGGAGAAGATCTTCCCGGTCTGTACCCCGGGCGCGTCGGACACTGCGCGCTTCGACGAGGTGCTCGAACTGCTGCACCTGGGCGGCCGCAAGCTGCCGCACGCCGTGCTCATGATGATCCCGGAGGCGTGGGAGCGCCACGAGAACATGAGCCCCGCGCAGCGCGCGTTCTACCGCTACCACTCGTTCCTCATGGAGCCGTGGGACGGCCCGGCGTCGGTGTGCTTCTCCGACGGCACCGTCATCGGCGCGGTGCTGGACCGCAACGGTCTGCGCCCCTCGCGCATCTGGGTCACCGACGACGGTCTGGTCGTGATGGCCTCCGAGGTTGGCGTGCTCGACATCGACCCCGCCAAGGTGGTCAAGAAGGCGCGGCTGCAGCCGGGCCGCATGTTCCTGGTCGACACCTCGCAGGGCCGCATCATCGGCGACGAGGAGATCAAGGAGGAGCTGGCCGGCGAGCACCCGTACCAGGAATGGCTGGACGAGGGCCCGACCAAGCTCGGCGATCTGCCCGACCGCCCGCACGTGCACATGTCGCACGACCGCGTGCTCATTCGCCAGCAGATCTTCGGATACACCAACGAAGAGCTGAACCTGCTGCTCGCTCCCATGGCGGAGAAGGGCATGGAGGCGCTCGGCTCCATGGGCACCGACACCCCGATCGCGGTGCTGTCCAACCGGTCGCGGCTGCTGTTCGACTACTTCGCGCAGCTGTTCGCACAGGTCACCAACCCGCCGCTGGACGCCATCCGCGAAGAGGTCGTGACCTCGCTGCGCACCCTGATCGGACCCGAGTCCGATCTGCTGCACCCGGGCCCGGAGTCCTGCCGTCAGATCACCCTGACCCAGCCGATCCTGGACAACGACGAGCTGGCCAAGCTGGTTCACATCAACGACGACGGCTCCCGTCCGGGGCTGCGCTCGGTGGTCGTGCACGGCCTGTACCCGGTCAAGAAGGGCGGCAAGGGGCTGCGCAAGGCCATCGAGGCCGTGCAGCGCCAGGTCTCGACGGCCATCGACGGCGGCGCGCGCATCATCGTGCTGTCCGACCGCGAGTCCAATGAGAAGCTCGCCCCGATCCCGTCGCTGCTGCTGACCGCCGCCGTGCACCACCACCTGGTGCGCGAGCGCACCCGCACCAAGGTCGGCCTGGTCGTGGAGGCCGGTGACGCCCGCGAGGTGCACCACATGGCCATGCTGATCGGCTTCGGCGCGGCGGCCATCAACCCGTACATGGCCTTCGAGTCCATCGAGGACATGCTGGAGCGCGGCGCGCTGTCGCTGGGCACCGGTTCGGTCGAGTCCGATTTCAAGAAGGCCGTCGCCAACTACAACAAGGCGGCGGGCAAGGGCGTGCTGAAGGTGATGTCCAAGATGGGCATCTCCACCGTCGCCTCCTACCGCGGCGCGCAGCTGTTCCAGGTGGTCGGCCTGTCGCAGGCGCTGTGCGACGAGTACTTCGTCGGCCTGAACTCGCCGCTGGACGGCATCGGCCTCGACGACATCGCCGACGAGGTCGCGGCCCGGCACCGGCTGGCGTTCCTGGAGAACCGCAACGAGCGCGCGCACCGCGAGCTCGAGGTCGGCGGTGAGTACCAGTGGCGGCGCGAGGGCGAATACCACCTGTTCAACCCGGACACGGTGTTCAAGCTGCAGCACGCCACCCGCTCGGGGCAGTACTCCATCTTCAAGGAGTACACCAAGATGGTGGACGACCAGACCGAGCGGCTGGCCTCGCTGCGCGGCCTGTTCAAGTTCAAGTCCAAGGGCCGCAACCCGATTCCGATCGACGAGGTCGAGCCCGCCAGCGAGATCGTGAAGCGGTTCTCGACCGGCGCGATGAGCTACGGCTCCATCTCCGCCGAGGCGCACGAGACTCTCGCCATCGCGATGAACCGGCTCGGCGGCCGCTCGAACTCCGGTGAGGGCGGCGAGCATCCGGCGCGCTTCGAGCCGGAGGAGAACGGCGACTGGCGGCGTTCCGCCATCAAGCAGGTGGCATCGGGCCGATTCGGCGTGACCGCGCACTACCTGACCAACTGCACCGATATCCAGATCAAGATGGCGCAGGGCGCGAAGCCCGGTGAGGGTGGCCAGCTGCCCGCGCACAAGGTGTACCCGTGGGTCGCCGAGGTCCGGCACTCCACTCCGGGCGTCGGCCTGATCTCGCCGCCGCCGCACCACGACATCTACTCGATCGAGGATCTGGCCCAGCTGATCCACGACCTGAAGAACGCGAACCCGCAGGCGCGGATTCACGTGAAACTTGTCGCGGAGCCGGGCGTCGGCACCGTCGCCGCGGGTGTGTCCAAGGCGCACGCCGACGTGGTGCTGATCTCCGGCCACGACGGCGGCACCGGTGCCTCGCCGCTGACCTCACTCAAGCACGCGGGCGGCCCGTGGGAGCTCGGCCTGGCCGAGACCCAGCAGACGCTGCTGCTCAACGGTCTGCGCGACCGCATCGTGGTGCAGGTCGACGGTCAGATGAAGACCGGCCGCGATGTCATGATCGCCGCGCTGCTGGGCGCCGAGGAGTACGGTTTCGCGACCGCTCCGCTGGTGGTCTCGGGCTGCATCATGATGCGCGTGTGTCATCTCGACACCTGCCCGGTCGGCGTCGCCACCCAGAACCCGATCCTGCGCGAGCGCTTCACCGGCAAGCCGGAATTCGTCGAGAACTTCTTCATGTTCATCGCCGAAGAGGTGCGCGAGCTGCTGGCGTCGCTGGGGCTGCGCACCCTGGACGAGGCCGTCGGCCGGGTCGACCTGCTCGACACCACCGCCGCCAAGTCGCACTGGAAGGCCAGCAAGCTGGACCTGTCGCCGATCCTGGACGACGTCGAGACGGCGTTCATGTACCAGGACCGCCGCCGGACCAAGGAGCAGGACCACGGCCTGGACAAGGCGCTGGACAACCAGCTCATCACCCAGGCGCGCGACGCGCTGGAGCGGGGCAAGCCGGTCAAGTTCGAAACCAAGATCACGAACGTGAACCGGACCGTCGGCACCATGCTCGGCCACGAGGTGACCAAGCTGTACGGCGGCGCGGGCCTGCCCGACGACACCATCGACATCACGTTCACCGGTTCCGCCGGCAACTCCTTCGGTGCGTTCGTCCCGGCCGGTATCACCCTGCGGGTGCTCGGTGACGCCAACGACTATGTGGGCAAGGGCCTCTCGGGTGGACGCATCGTCGTCCGGCCGTCGTCCGACGCGCCCGCCGAGTTCGTGGCGGAGCAGAACATCATCGCGGGCAACGTGATCCTGTTCGGCGCCACCAACGGCCACGCGTTCATCCGCGGTGTGGTCGGCGAGCGCTTCGCGGTCCGCAACTCGGGCGCCACCGCGGTGGTCGAGGGCGTGGGCGACCACGCCTGCGAGTACATGACGGGCGGCCGGGTGGTCATCCTCGGCGAGACCGGCCGCAACTTCGGTGCCGGTATGTCGGGCGGTGTCGCCTACGTCTACAACCCGAACGGCACCTTCGCGGGCAATGTCAACCCCGAGCAGGCCGATGCCATCGAGCCGCTCTCGGGTGAGGACTTCACCTGGCTGCACGACATCGTGGCCCGCCACCGCGACGAGACGGGTTCGGCCGTGGCCGAACGCATCCTGGGCGACTGGTCGCAGCAGGTGAACAACTTCGTCAAGGTCATGCCGCGCGAATACAAGAAGGTCCTGCTCGCCATCTCCGAGGCCGAGGCTTCGGGCCGGGATGTCGATGAGGCCATCATGGAGGCAGCTCGTGGCTGATCACATCGGTGCCGCGGGTGCGGTGAGGCGCTGCGATCATTCAAGGCGGCTCGTGGCTGATCAGTTCGCGGCCGACGTTACCGCGGTGCGACGCACCAGCCCTTGTTCGGTGCGCCGGATGGCGCGTTAGCTTTTGTCAGGAGTCGTAAATGGGTGACGCACAGGGCTTCCTGAAGCACACCAAACGGGAACTGCCGACTCGCCGTCCGGTGCCGCTGCGCCTCATGGACTGGAAAGAGGTCTACGAGGAGAACTTCTCCCACGAGACCCTCCAGCGCCAGGCCAGCCGCTGCATGGACTGCGGTATTCCCTTCTGCCACAACGGCTGCCCGCTGGGGAACCTGATTCCCGAGTGGAACGACCTGGTCTACAAGGGTGCGTGGAAGGAGTCGTTCGAGCGGCTGCACGCCACCAACAACTTCCCGGAGTTCACCGGCCGCCTGTGCCCGGCTCCGTGCGAGTCGTCCTGCGTGCTCGGTATCAACCAGGATCCGGTCACCATCAAGCAGGTCGAGGTCGAGATCATCGAGAACGGTTTCGACGAGGGCTGGGTCACCCCGGTGTACCCGACCCGTCTGACCGGCAAGAAGATCGCCGTGGTCGGTTCCGGCCCGGCCGGTCTGGCCGCCGCGCAGCAGCTGACCCGCGCGGGCCACACCGTGACCGTGTTCGAGCGCGACGACCGCATCGGCGGCCTGCTGCGCTACGGCATTCCGGAATTCAAGATGGAGAAGCGCTTCATCGACCGCCGCCTGGCGCAGATGGAGGCCGAGGGCACCGTCTTCAAGACCGGCGTGAACGTGGGCGTGGACATCACCGCCGAGCAGCTGCGCGAGCAGTTCGACGCGGTGGTGCTGGCCGGTGGCGCGACCATCGCGCGCGATCTGCCGATCCCGGGTCGCGATCTGGACGGCATCCACCAGGCCATGGAGTTCCTGCCGCTGGCCAACCGGGTGCAGCTGGGCGACCCCATCACCGACGACGAGGGCCTGCCGCCCATCAACGCCAAGGGCAAGAAGGTCGTCATCATCGGTGGCGGTGACACCGGCGCGGACTGCCTGGGCACCTCGCACCGGCAGGGTGCGGCCTCGGTGCACCAGTTCGAGATCATGCCGCGTCCGCCGGAGGAGCGCGCCGCGTCCACCCCGTGGCCGACCTACCCCCTCATGTACCGGGTCTCCTCGGCGCACGAGGAGGGCGGCGAGCGGGTGTTCTCGGTGAACACCGAGCGTTTCGTCGGCGCGGACGGCAAGGTCACCGGCCTGCAGGCGCACGAGGTGCAGATGGTGAACGGCCGCTTCGAGAAGGTCGAGGGCACCGACTTCACCCTCGAGGCCGATCTGGTGCTGCTGGCCATGGGCTTCGTCGGCCCGCAGAAGAACGGCCTGCTCGAGGATCTGGGCGTCGGCTACGACCAGCGCGGCAACGTCAAGCGCGACAACGCCTGGCAGACCACCGTCCCCGGCGTCTTCGTCGCGGGCGATATGGGTCGCGGCCAGTCCCTGATCGTGTGGGCCATCGCCGAGGGCCGTGCCGCCGCCGCCGCGGTGGACAAGTACCTCGAGGGCGATTCCGCCCTGCCGTCCCCCATCACCCCCACGATGGTCGCGCAGCGCTGACCCGCTGAATCGAATACATCATCGACGCCCCCCCGCGCCCGGCCCGGGGGGGGGGGGGGGGAGGTT
>NZ_JASCXP010000025.1:0-31334 GCF_030010695.1 Nocardia sp. CC201C | reverse complement strand
GGGGGGCTGCGGCCCCCACGAAACAAAAGATCGATGGTGTTGTTCCGGCACTGCATGAAGCGGTGCCGAGTTACGGCTGCTAGGGCTCGTCGCTCTTGCCGTCGGGTGATGGCTCGTCGCCGTCGAGGCGGCTCATCAGTTCATCCGGAACCGACAGGTCGATGGTGGTCAGAGGCGCGATCAGACCGAGGACGTTGCCCTCGGGCGTGAGCAGTTCGGTGCTCCAGCTACAGCCCTGGTGGTACGACCGAGCCAGCATGATCAGCTGATGGGCACCGACGACTGCGCTGTTGGCCTGATTGTGCACCGCCGAGCGGATGGTCTTGGCCTGGCTGCGGATTGCTTCCAGGTCGGCATGCTTCTTGTCGACGCGCCGCAGCAGGTTTCGCCGCTGCGTTTCGATCGGGGCGAGCTGGCCGCTCAGATGGTCCAGTTCGTCGGTGGTAACCGAGCCGTCCCGGTAGTGGACGGCGAAGACCACCACGTTCACCATCAAGACGATGCAGGCGAAGAACAGGCCCAGCACCGCGGCCGCCAGCCACCCGTTGCCTGCCGTGACCGACTCACTGACGATCCGGTAGGCCATGGTGACCGCCGCCCCGCAGGCGACCAAGGCCGAGAGAACCAGGTACAGCAGCGGCAGGGTTTTCGCCTGCTGCTTCGGCAACCGGATTTCTCCCGCATCGCCCTTGTAGCCCTTCAGGTCATGCCCGAAGTAGCACAGCCCGAACGCCATCGCGATTGTGCCCAGCAGCGCGAACACGCTGCTTGCCAGCAGTGAGACAATGCTCTGCGGCGCAAACAGATTCGTCCAGTCCACGTTGAACACCGAACCGACGAACCAGAACAGCACCGGCAGATCGAGCAGCGTGGCCCAGGGAGCCAGTCGCTTTAAGCGCAGCGGAACTCGGCGTGGCTTCAGACTGCCGGCTTCCGTCTCCATGGCCACCAGGTCGGTCAGGCTGGCCATGCGTTTGGCGGCCTCCCGCGCCATGATCAGCTCGCCCCGAACGCCGACGATCGGATACTCATCGAGCCGCATGAGATCGGCACGCAGCACCGCGATAGCCGCCTTCGCAGTGTCGGCCTGCGCCACCAGCCGGGATAACCGACGGGCCGCCTGGTCGACTTTGGCGCTGGCGGCGGCAATACCGCGACTGAGCACCGACCCTTCCAGGTAACTGAACCGATCAGGCGAACGGGACTTGCCGATGCGCCACTGTTCCCGGACCAAGCTCAGGGCAACAAAGACCCAGCGTCGTGGAATGGGCGAACCCAGCAGCAGGGACAGCAGCACGTGTCCGAACGGGATGCGGTGCTTGCGATACACCGGCATGTTGGGCGGGAGCCGGGTCGGACCCCGTCGTCGTGGTGCCATAGGTGACCTCCATTTCAGAGAGTGAAAGATGTTGAACCGGAACAGAACTCCGGCCTAGTTCAGGCGGCGGAAGCTCAACTCGACCCGCCGGTTGAGCGCGGCCTGACGCTCGTCGAAGCGGCCCTGCACAAAGCTCGCCACAAGCGGATCAGCCGTCCCACGGCCGACCACAGTGCCAAGGTGGCTGAGTGGCAAGCCGAGCTGCTGCATGCGCGCTGCCACTGCTGCCGCCCGCCGGCCGCTCAGGTTGCTGCTGTCGCGGCCATCGCCGATGTCGGCAATGAAGCCAGCCACGTCAATGACGAGCGAACATCGCTGGGCCGCTTCGACAATGGGCAACAGCACCGCGTCAGCCGCATCAGGCAGCAGCAACTGGTCACTATCCGCGGCGAACCGGAGCTGCTCCTCCTGGCTGAGTCGGACCCATACCGGACAGCCGTTCTCCGTATGGCTGGCCGGGATCTCGATCACCGGTACAGGCAGCGGCGCAACCGGCGGTGCCATATCGTCGCGGCTCACGGCCGTGCAACTGGCGGCCCCGGCCTGCTTGCACAGCGCCAGCCAGACCTGTGTCACCTGCTCGCGCATAAAGGGCGGCAGGGCGGCCTGCATGCCCGCGCTCTGCCCCAAGCCCACGAACGTCACATGACGGCCCGAAAGCTTCGGTAGGCGACCCTGCTGGCGCACCGAGGCGGCGATGCTGTCCGGTTCGCTGTCGAACCCCAACTGCCGCCAATCTGTTGGATTTTCCGTCGACAGCCCCGAACTGATCACGACCAGATCACCGGGCGGCAGCAGGCTCGCCCGATCGACCAGGCCGAGCACATCCAGGCCAGGCCGGTCTGCCGTGATGGCCTGCAACCGGGCACTAAGGTCCATCACTGCCTGCGCGATCTTCTTCTGCCTGGCCCCGGGCGAATGCTCAATCTCGCCATTGCTGCGGGTTGGCGTCAGATCCACCGTGATCGGCGGCGCTGTCACGGACCACACGATCCGAACCAGCGCGCCACCAGGGGCATCCGAAGCGGCGGCCATAGCCGTCAGCCGCTCCTCAACCGCCGCTGTCAGGTCAACGGCTGGCTCGGCCGCCGTGGCCGTCACAACGATGGTGATCGACTGCGGCTCAGCCTGTTTAGTACTGCACCCGCTGATGACACCGAGCAGCGCCAGCGCCAGAGTGAGGAATACAAGAGGGTGCCACGACCGCGGCACCCGAGGAATAGACATATAGCCTCCTTGGAGAGAGAAGGAAGTAGGGATAGCGAGAAGGGTTGGTGGTGGCACCGGGCTCGTGCCCGATGCCACCCACCCGAGAAGGCGGACTCAGCCGATGAGTTCGTCTTCGTGCGGCCAGTAGATGAACCAGCCAATGTGCGCCTTGGCCAGAAGATCGCTCAGGTGTTTGGTATGGGTCACGGCGAAGGGAGCCTGTTCCTCACACTCGGCCAGGACCGTATCCAGATCCCGGCGAAGGTCCTTCAGGCGAGAGTGAGCGAAGGCGAAGATCTCGCTGGCGACTTTGAGGTCGTCGGTGTCGGGGATGAGGGGATAGAGTTCTTCGGCCATGGTGAGGCCGGTGGATTCGGGGGTCATTTTGGCGGGCACTGAGAGGTGCCTCCTTGCATAGATCAGGGATTGGTTCCCGAATGGGATATATCGAACGACGACTTTGTGTTCTGTGAGGCTTCTACTGTGGAGTTATCAGGGAGCACGTGCGCTTCACCAGAGGCGGAGGCGGTGACTAGAACCGGAAGCCGGAAGCTGATAGATCCACGATTTCAGGGCGGCTGCCATGTGCGATACGACTTCCCCGCCACGTTTCCCGCCAGTTGCATGTGGCGGGTAGCGGCGCAAAACAGCTCCCCGCCACATGCGGAGCGAGGATGGATTTGAGTACGACTATTGCAATTTACGGAAGATTGTTATTCAATTCTTTTAGGATTAAATATGTCAGAGCAGTTACCGCCAACACAGCCACAGCCTGAACGTGAACGACCAGAGCGAGCGCCGCCCGACGTTGATTTAAGATCGCTAATGTCAGAGCAGATTATGTTTTTCCATGTCCTTACCGATCTCGCAGTTGGCCTCTCGGGCCAAGGCAATCCGTTGAGAGGAGTTCTTGGTGGTCTCCATCCAGAAGCGATGTCTCACGCTATGCAGGGAGGACTGACGAATCTTGTTCGCCAGGACCCCGAAAAAGCGCGGTCGGTTCTATACTTAATGGCAAGCGACGAATCATCGCCACTCAGCGAATTGAAACAAGAGCTGAGTACCTATCAGCTAGCGGATCTCTTAAAGATCGAACATGAAGCCAATGACAATGAGCACATCCTTGTC
This sequence comes from Nocardia sp. CC201C, assembly GCF_030010695.1. Classification (NCBI taxonomy): domain Bacteria; kingdom Bacillati; phylum Actinomycetota; class Actinomycetes; order Mycobacteriales; family Nocardiaceae; genus Nocardia; species Nocardia sp. CC201C. The sequence goes on along the minus strand of NZ_JASCXP010000025.1, from coordinate 27,619 downwards.
ACTGCGGGCCACCTCGTACGAATTATGCGCAACCAGGAAAGGCTTGGTTTCAAAGCGCAATATACAGCACACGCTTACGAAGCAGTGGGGGACGTTGCAAATAGCGATTGGGCGCGATCAGACATCCGCGAGTGGTTCATACAAGAGCGACTGGCGCTTCGCCCGTACGATGCCTAGTGCATCAGCTCTCGTCAATCTGCTGCCCCAGGTTGCCGCCCCTTGTATGATGCTTTTGTGCGCATCGACTCGGCTGACGACCCTGTCGCCACATTGGCGCAGGAGATTGAAAAACTCCCTGAAGATCCAAAAGAGATCTTGAAGCGGTTTCGTGATCGCCTGTTTGACACTGGCTCGCCAGACGAGCCTAAGAATCTTTGCTATTTCGCCGAAGTGGTCTCGTACTTGAGTCCCAATTTCTGGATGCAAGGGAAATACTACGATGCAACAATTGACACACTCAGGCAAGCAATTGGTAACCGCCCGAATGAGGCTGTAATCGGCGGTTCGGAAAGTTCTCTGGGAGAAGAAACACATGTCACCTGGCAACAGCTAATGTGGGTACGGCTGAATCTCGACCAGATAGACCTTGGCGGCGTTGGGCGCAGAGATTCTTATCTCAAGAACGAAGCTAGACAGCTATGCAAGAGGTTGGATGGCTCTTCTCCCACGACGCGTTCACTTGAGCGGTACACAGAGAAGGCTCGTAGGTGCTTAGCAGAAAGTCTTTTAAAGATTCTATCCGAGGAGAAACTGAAGCAGGTTAGGCAGGAGTTTGACAATAGGGCATCTCACTTCTCTGCTCCAGTGGAGGTCTCCCGGCAGAGTCCACCATTCATCCACCGAACGATGGAGCAGGATAAGGTACGTCACTGGATTAACAGCAGGACGCAAGTTCTCCTAATTGCAGGAGACAGCGGAAACGGTAAATCCAGCATTGCTATCGAAACTCTTAAGGAGATACTTGAGACCGACTTTTTAAAAATAATCCGAATCGATGCCTCAACAGAGTACAGTCTATCTAACTCTGTGGGTGTTTACATCACACAGTGTGACGGATTTGATATCTCGCGATCACTCAGCGAGTTCTCGATATTTCTACGAAGTTTGCCGCTACTCTCGATTCTGCTGATAGATAATGCGCCAGACTGGGAATCGATTGAACCTATGGTGATGTCCAGTCATAGAACAATTATCACGTCGGAAGAAAGGATAGTCCCGACTGACGTCCGTCATGCCGTTATGCGGGTCGATGCTCCGGATGTGAAAGTTGCAGCTCGTATTGTGCAGTGGTTTCGGCCGGATGAAAGTAACCAGGCTGCCGAGCGCTTCGCATTGGCTGTGGGTTTGAAACCTCGAATCATCGTCGACTGTCTCAGTATGTTCACTCAGGATGACATGGCGCTTGACCAGATGAGGGAGTGTATTACTGGTCAAGATGCACAGTTAGTAACCACAGCAGGTGCAGATACCCGGTCGGTTAATGTGCTGTATGCCAAGTACTTCAAGAGGATTGAGGCGACGCAACCGGTCGTCGCTATCTGTTTGGCTATAGTAGCGCACCTTAATCAGTCGGTATTGCCAAAGTCTATCGCTGCGGGGATCCTATCTCAGGCGGCGCTCTCTAGGCGCCTGACTGTCTCCACAGCCGGTGCCACCGTAGCGCTCCGAACTCTTGAGTCGAGATTCTTGGTCGAACTGAATGAACGGGAAATATCGATGCACGGTATTTCTATGCAATTATTTCGCGAGGTCTCAGATCACTATGGGAAGATGATTCGTAAAGCTACTCTGGAGGCATACGTTAAGGAGCGGAAGACTATTGAGCCAGTGTCGATGGATACAACAAGGCGGGAATGGGTTCCGTCGGTCCTGCGCGTTGTGCTCCATTCTCCGCGCTCGGAACTTGACGTTCTGCCGAAGGGGCTCTTGGGAGCGTTGTCGCTAGATCTTCATCACGGGTTGGTACAGATCGGTAGATACGAAGGCTTTCGTGATTATGTCAGCCATCTGCTGGATGAATTTGGCGATCTGGATATCGAAGAACTTGTTGGGGAGTCCGAGTACCTTGCATGGTTCGCATCTATTTTCGATAATGGCTTCATCTCTCGAAAAGCTGCTCTTAGGGTATTCAAGACTATCTATAATGATGGCCAATTTGTTGGTACATGTCGTAGAATCGAATTCGAGTTCATTAAAGCATCTGTTCAGTATAAATTCAAGGACTTTCTGGCTTGGATAGGAGGTGCGGGGCTTCGCTTGTCGATCGGAGAGGGAGTTCATGTCGACGACAAATGCCATGCACACGTTCTGCATATGAAAGCGCTTGCTCTAGCGCATGTCGGCCGGATTGCAGAAGCCGAGGAATGTCTGCGGAAAGTTATTCTCGAACATTCAGATATGCTTGATCTTGCGGGGGAGATAGTGGTGAGTAGTTATGCCACGGCATGGTCAAGCCTGTGCCGAGACAGCTATCGTATGGCGCAGTGGTATGATTATATTTCTCGGTGTTACCTGGAATGTCGAGATGATTATGACGATATTGAAGAACTGGCGTTCGTAGCGATCTCTGAAGGTTGGTACTTCCGCTATTCAGATGATGACAGAGCTCGCCTCGATGTCGCTCGCGGCAAGTTCGCAGCCGCTGCCGACCTTCTTCTTAGAACCGGTGCTAGACGCTATTCTCTCGCCGTATATCTCGAATCCTATGCCATCCAGTTATACCTTATAGCGACAGGTGAGGTGAATCATGGTCCTAGTGAAATGGGGGTAGCTGCGGAATTTGATACCCATGTGATTGACGCTATCTCCTCACTGGCGGAGCAAATCGACGAACCGCACTCGATAAACCGGCTTCGGCTTTTGGAGGCCCTGTCCGAGTGGGTGGCGTCCGGCTCGAATTCGCAATTGCTTTCACGGCTAGAAAGAATTATGATCGATGCTGATGAGAGGTTTGAGGACTGTCGAACCGCTACTCAAGCGGCAGCTTCGATTATGTACGTCAGGCATGCTATGGGCCTCGATGACGAGGATATTCACGAATATCTGCGATGCGCCTTTAGGTGCAAGTATATGTTAAGTGATCCCATTCCGTTTAACGCCTGGTTGAAGGATATTCGCGATAGTCCAGCTAAGCTACTGCTTCTGTAATGCTGCTATACTCGTTATCTCGACTCAATCTTAGATGGCCTCGTTTCGGCATCAATGCACTGCTTGGTCTCGTTTTCCCATTGGGCGGGTTAGTCCGGACATTTCATCGAGAGTCTCACTGCGCCAACACATCCTCAGCCCAAACTCACCGTGCACCGCTACGCCAATAACGACCCACCCCTCACTCCCACAACCCTCCGCAAGGAAGAACCGGCAGCTCCTCGTTCACCTCATCATCCACCGCCACAACCATGCCCAGCTCGACGTAGCCACGCAGCTCCTCGGCAACGTGCTCGGCCTGTTCAGCCGACGCCTGGTAGTCCAGCCGCAATGCTCCAGACTCAATATGGATATGGCGAAGCGGTCCCATTCCGGTTTCCTCCCTTGCCCATTGGCCCGTTCCGGGCCGGGGTGACCTCCCAAGAAGCATTAAATAGTGCCTGGTCAGGCGGTATACCAACTTGTCTCGGCTCGCTATACGCCCGGCGTATACCCCACCCCGCGCCCACGGATTAGGCTCAGGTCGCTTCACCCGCCGAATCGGCAAAATGCCAGGTCAACGGTATAATTCGAAGTGAAGGGGAATCGCCCGACCATGAGTGTGACGACTGCATCCAGTCAGCAGACCAAACCCCAGCGACACAAGGTCACCGGTGACGTGCACCTGCTGCTGCGCCGCAGCAACGAGGTGCTGTTCGGCCAGCGCCAAAACACCGGCTTCGAGGATGGAGCCTGGCACCTGCCGAGCGGGCACCTGGAAGCCGACGAATCGGTGATAGACGCCGTCATCCGCGAAGCCGCCGAAGAGATCGGCGTGACAATCCAGCCGGAGGATGTGCACTTCAGCCACATCATGCACAATTCGTCATCCGGCGGCCGGATGGCCTTCTTCTTCACGGTACGCACCTGGCAGGGCGAACCCACCAACCTGGAGCCGGACAAGTGCTGTGGCCTGGAATGGTTCGCGGCCGACGCTTTGCCGGACCACATGATCGACTACTGCCGCAGCGCGATGCAGCACATCGCCAAGAGCACGGCCTTCTCGATCTACGGCTGGTAGCGATGACAGCGGCGCGCCGGAACGGCTCGGTCGTCTGCATTTCCTATCTCGCCCTGGCTGAGCTCTGGCGCGTGCCGCTGTTCCCGGCCGCCAACCACGGTGCCGCCGTGACCGACGTCGAGCAGTCCACCGCGGCCGATGCTCCGATGGCCGCGGCGGTGCTGAGCGCCCTCAACGTCCCAACCCTGCTCATCACCAATCCCATTGGCGACGACGAGGACGGCCGAACAGTTCACCGCTGGCTGCGGCAGCGAGGGGTAAAGACCAATGTGCCGCCAACACCCGACGTCGTGACGCCGTGGATTGTGGTGGTCGCCGACGACCAGCACACCCGCACCTGGTTCGCCCATTTGCCGGGCGTCGCCGCGCGGCTCGCCACGGCGGATCTCGCGCCGGTCGCCAATGCGTCGTTCGTCTACCTCGATGCCTACGAACTCATCGAGGAGGCGGCAGTACGGGCCATCCGGGCGGCGAAAGCGGTGCAGGTGCCGCTGCTGCTCAACCTTGGCGGTTCGCCACTGTCGGACCGGATTCGGTCCGCGGTGGCCGGCCACGGCCAGCTTCTCGTTCAAACGAATGTCAATGACGACGAACACCGCGATGCGCCAGCCCTGGCCAGCGCGCTGCTAGCCCAGACTGGCGCATCGTGGGTGGTCGTGACGGCCGGAGCCTTCGGCGCGGTCGCCGTCAGCCGAACCAAGGAGATAGCGAGGCCTGCGTTTCCGGTGAAGGTTCGGCATACCCACTCTGCCGGTGCCGCTTTCTCCGGCGGGCTGCTCTACGGCCTGCGCTCGGGCTGGTCGGTGGAGCGAAGTATGGTGCTCGGGTCGGCCAGTGGGGCACTGCGGTGCGCACGACATCACGGTGCCCCACTGCCGACGCTGGCCGAGCTGGAAAGCTTTGCGGCCCAGCGCCAACCGGCCGCTAGCTGAACAGTTTCCACGCATCGAGCAGGTCGATGAGCGTGTCAAACCGCTCGCGGCTCATCCGCTTCCGCTCTGCCTCCTCGCCCGACTCATCCTTCCGCCCGTACTGCCACCAGACCTCGCCGGTGTCGCGGTCCGACACCAGAAAGCGGTCCTTGACGGCTGGCCCACGGATCACCAAGGAGACGGTCTGCGGCTCGGCCACCACGGCGTGCACCATGCTGTGGTGCAAGGCGTAGCTGTTACCGACCCGCTCTTCGCGGGCCTGGACCACGGGCAGCTTGGCGGGGTCGATGTCCTCATCGAGCTCGGCGTTGCCGAACAGGTAGTGCCGGTACTGCCCGCGCAGGATGCGGCTGGCGTAGCTCCAGCGGTGGTTGTGCGGCCGGTCGAAGTAGCCGGGCCCGAAGATGTGCAGCCGCACCCGGATGCCGGTGGCCGGGTCGTCGTAGAGCACCAGCTTGTCCAGAATGTCGTAGTGCTCGCACAGGCTGAACAGCTCCGGCCAGGTCGGCAGAACCACCAGGCGGTTGCGGATAATGCTGTGGTCGGCGGCCAAAATGTCGAGCACCTCACGACATTCGGTTTCGACCGCATCGATGTCGTTCCAATCGACATGGTGCAGGCTGGCGACCAGGGTGTCCATAGCGTCCATCAGGCGGTCTCGCTTTCAGGCTTGGCGCTGGATTTCCACAACCGGCAGACCGGCACGATGTCCTCATACGCGCTGCACGAGGACGCGCCCATGACCAGCTCTTCGGCCGGGCAGCCGCCCTGGCAGGCGCTGGCTTTGCAGCTGCCGCACGAACTTTCGGCCAGCACGCTGGTGAACAGGTCGAACTCGTTGGTGCCGTGGTTCAGCTCGACTTGCCCATCCACCATCTGGGCGAAGTACAGATCGGTGTCGAAGAGATACGAGCAGACGTAGCAGCGGCCGTCCGGGAAGATCGAGATCCGGTCGAGCGTCCGGCCGATACACCCCTGGTAGCCCTCGGCGGCGTAGCGGGCCATCTGGTCCCGCCGGGCATAGGTCGGCTGGTACCAGACACGCGTTTTGTACTGTGAGGCAACCTCATTGAGCTGGTCGCAGAAGGCAACCCACTCCGGCGGTGTCATGGCCATCTCCGGATTGCCGTGCCCGGTGCCGATGGTCGAGAAGACATGGAACTTCACCAGGCTGACGCCCAGCTGATCGGCCAAGTCCAGCAGCCGCAGCACGTCGCCCTCGTTGGCTCGATTCACGGTGCAAATGATGCGGGTGTCGAAGCCGCGCTCGGTCAGCTCGGCCGTGGTGTCCAGCGCCGCGTCGAACGTACCCGCACCACGGATGGCGTCGTGGCTGGCCGCGCTGCCGCCGTCCAGGCTGACCTGCACGTAGGCGAAGTCGTCCGGTTCACACTGCCGGAACTTGCGCTGGGCGGGCGGCTGGGCATTGGTAGTGGTGATGACGTGCTCGTAGCCCAGCTGCTTCGCGGCCCGGATGGCGTCGCAGTAGTGCGGGTGCAGCGTCGGCTCGCCGCCCAGAATCGTCAGCTTGCTGCCGCCCATGCGGCGCCAGGTCGCGAGCGTATCCACGATCTTGGGCAGCGGCATCTTCAGGGCCCGCTCCAGCCGTTCACCCATGTAGCAGTGCTCACAGCGCAGCTGGCAGGCTTCGGTGATGTACAGGTACACATTGCGGAAGCGGCCATAGGCCACGCGGTCGATGCGGTCCGGTTCCGAAACGTCAGAGGCGCGCGGCATGCGGGCATGGCCGTAGCCGTCGCCATTCAGGCGCAGGCCGGGAGTGGGCAGATCAACGGTTGTCATGAGGCAGCACTCCGGGAAATAAGCAGCGGGGCAAGCAATTTGGCGGCCCCGTCGATGGTGGTGGTCGTATCGAGTTGGGTGACCGTGACGCCGGAATCCGTGAAGCCATCGCGGATGCCGACTGCCGCCTGGTGGTAGCGCTGCAACCGCGCCCGGAACAGCCGCGGGGAATCACCCCGGCGCGGATGCAGCAGCCCGCCGCAGCGGGCGCACCGCCACGGGTCGGCAGCGCTCGGAATGGCCGGCAAGCGCGGATCGCGGATCGGATCCGGTTCACAGCGGTGGCAGACCTTGCGCTGCTTGGCGCGCTGCTTCAAGGTCTTGGCGTCGGTGACGACCTCGATGGCCTCAACGTGGCAGGCAGTCAAGGCCCACACCGTGGACAGCAGCTGGTCGACCTGGGCTCCGCAGCCCGGGAAGTTATCCAGCAGCACGGTGTGCACGGTCATATCGGCATGGGCCGCAGTGAAGTACGCCCGCAGCGCTGACGACACCGTGAAATCGTCGAGCCAGCCCAACCGTTCGCTGCTGGCGGCAGTGGCGGCCAGCGCATTCTTCGGGACGTGCTCGCGCAGCCGGAAGACCCGGCGACCCGGCGCGGTGCCGAGCCGCATGGTCAGCGTGGTCTTTCCGGCGGCCGGTGGGCCAAAAATAGGGACAACAAGGGACAATGCCACGGCCTACCCCTTTCCGTTGGCGGTGGTAGCGACGGGCCAAGGGTCGGCCGAAGGGGCGAAAACGGCCACAACGCGGGTGTATTCGGGGTATGCATGAAACGTATGACGGCCCTTGTCAAGGCCTGGTAAGGTCACCCGACCAACGGCCCGGGGACCCAAACGCCCAGGTCAACCCACTAAAACGCGGGAGCGGCCATCATGACGCGGAGACCGAGTCCTCAGCGCTACTGCGCGCGCTGTGGGAGCCGCCTCAACCGCTACAACCCGGCCAGCCTCTGCGCCCCGTGCGAGGTCGCATCCCGCGACGAACGGCAGCGCCCGCCTGCCCTGCCGCCGACCTTCTGGCAGACCGACCAGATGCGCGATGCCCTGAGTACCTGGCACATGGGCCGCGTCATCTACGCCTACCGCACCCACCCGCACCACGGTCGGCCACTGCCGCAGGAGTTGGTGGCGCACTGGCTGGAGATGACCCAGGCCCAGCTCTCGCGGATTGAGAAAGGCCCAGCGCCGGAACAGCTCTCGAAGCTCACCCGCTGGGCCGGTGTGCTTGGCATCCCCGGCGAGCTGCTGTGGTTTCGACTGCCCGATGACACCGATACCGCAGCACCCATGACCGGGAGCAGCGACGGCACCGGCGGCCACGCGGTCCAGCTGGCCCGTTGGCTGGCCACGGACGGGACCGGCCCGCTGCCGCTCGTGGAGAACCTGGACGTCATCGCGCGCGTCGGCGCGGCGCTCGACAATGCCCGGCGGTACTTCGACGGCTCGGTCGTAGATTTCTTCCGGCAGCAACTGGCTCGCTGTAAGGCTGATGACGGCCAGCTCGGCCCGGCCGAGGCCCTGCCGCTAATGCTGGCGCTGCTGGGGGCAATTAAGCGGCACAGCAAAGACGTCCAGCCCGATGTCAGGCGGGCGTTGCTGGCGGTCGGTGCCGATGGCGCCGAGTTCGCGGGCTGGCTCTACCGCGACCTGTCCGACCCGTTGACCGCCAGCTTCCTCTACGACCGCGCTATGGAATGGGCGCAGGCCGCGGGCAGCCTGCCGCTGCAGGGCTACGTGCTGCTCAAGAAGTCGCAAATGGCCTACGACGCCAAGGACGCTGGAACCGTGCTGGCCCTGGCTCAAGCCGCAGACGAGGGTCCGTGGCAATTGCCCGCCCGCATCCGGGCTGAGGTCGCCCAGCAGGAAGCCCTGGGGCTGGCCATGATCGGCGAACCGGCCGGTGCCGTCGAGCAGCGCATCGGTGCATCCCAGACCTGGCTGACCCGCGCCGACCACGATGACGACGGCTTGTTCGGCACCTACTTCAACCAAGACACCCTGCTGCTCCGCTCGGCCGCCTGCTACACCGAGGCCGGCCAACCGCGCCGAGCCAGCCAACTGTTCGCCACGGTGCTGGACAGCGGCGCGCTGTCCCGGCGTGACAGCGGCTTCTTCAGCGCGCGCCGGGCCAATGCCCTGGCGCTCAGTGGTGAACCGGACGAAGCCGCCGTGGTGGCCACGACCGCGGTCGGCATCGCGCGCGAAACCCGTTCAGAGCGCACCATGAACGTGGTCATTGACGTGGTGCGCGCGCTCGAGCCGTGGCGGCATCGGGCGAGTGTCCGCACGCTGCACGATGTTCTAGCCCCGCCCTGTTGAGCCGGTGGTCAGCCAGCGGGCCACGATGGCGATCACCTCGGCCTGGTACGCCTGGCTCTGCGGGTTCAGATACTGCGGATCGTCGTGCACGGCAAAGCCGTGCTGCGAACCCTCGATCTCTACCAGCTCGACCGGCGCGGTGAACTCGGCGAGGGCGGCCCGGGTGCCGTCAATCGGGACCAAGGTGTCGGCATTGCCGTGCACGACAAGCGTCGGCGTCTTGATCTCGCCCAACACCTCGTTCGGCTTCAGCCAGAACACCTCGTTGAGCAGCGGTCGACCGTGCTTCAGCGTCGGCGTGAACTGCACGGCGCCCGTCTCGTTGAGTTCCTTGGCCTTCTCCTCGCTGATGACGTCGTTCGCCCAATAGTCCCGGCTGTCGATGGTGCGCTTCTTGTAGTCGAACTGCGGGTTCAGCAGCACCAGCCGCGTCAGCTCGTCCGGGCGTTTGGCCGCGTAGTACCCGCAAATGCCGCCGCCGAAGCTGGCACCCAACAGGCTCAGTTCGGCTGCACCGGTCGCCTCGTTCAGGTGCGCCAGGGCAATGCGGATGTCGTTGAGGATGGTGGAGAGGGTCAACTCCTCCTGACGGCCTTCGCTGTCACCATGACCGCGGAGGTCGAAACGGAGCGAGGCGACGCCAGCCTCAGCGAGGCCGGCGGCCAGTCGGGTGAAGAAGCCGCCCTCCTCGCGCGTGACACCGCCGCCGTGGACGAGGACTACCGCGCGGTTCGTCGGCTGGTCTGGGGTGACGAGGGTGGCAGCGAGGTGGAGGCCGTCGAGGGTACGGAGGGAGGTGGCGGTGCTGGTTTGGGGCACGGGGATAGTGAAGCAGAAGGCACGGGACGGCTCTACCGGGCGATAGTCGATCAGGGACATGGCCGGGCCCTGATGCGCCAACGAGCGGCGATGGGGCAGAAAGGGGGATCGACAAGACCTGCATCCTGTTCCCACCAGTTTTACGGCGTTGTCGGTGCAATAAGGCAGGTTTTCATGATCGTACGAGCTCCCTACCTAGTGGTTTGTTATCTTATCCCCGGTGACATGGAGCGCAGTGAGACCCACAATGGAACTCGCAAGAACGTCGCTCGGCTATGTAGATCGATGGCGAGCGCTATAGATCACCTTATGGACGGGGGGAAATTTTGCAGGCAACATGGCGTGAGTCGTCAGTCGCACCGAAATTTCTAGCAGTCGAAACTAATGTCTGAGTTCATCAAGCCGGGCAAGAATGCTTCCTCGCCGACTGGACGCTATGAAGCGAGTCTGAGTGAAGACGATGTCGGAGATTTCGAAGTTGTGATAATAACAAAACCCGCGCATTCGAACGTCTTCACAAAGAAGTTCTATCGAACACGCTACTACTTCGAGGGGATAGCTGTTCGGTGGGAAGAATCTGCGGATCGACTGTGGGTTGACTCTGATAGAGGCTTGATTAGGGTAGACTGTACGCGTGGTGCTGAAAACTTAAGTCCCAAGGGAAAATTCCTCGTGGAATCTTCGATCCGAGCGAAGGACATCCCAGAGGAGATCCGCAGTTGGGCAACTGATTTTGCTGCGATTTCGTTCAGTTCGGGCGACGACCATTCGCCAGGAGGGGTAGCACTCCCTTCGTCACCGAAGCATGCTTTCAGCCAGCGCCCGCCGGGACTCGTTGTGTCAAGGCTGCTACTGTTCGCTTTTGCAGTTCTTGGTACTGAAGGTGCTCTGCTGCTCCTTCCTCCCACAACACCAAAAAGGCCTTCGCTACCTCTATTGGAAGTTGCGTACCCGTGGCCCGCATTAGCTGTTGGGGCGGGCGTTATTGCTTGCGCGCTATTCTTTCTGTATCTACGCTACTTCATAAGCCAGTGGCGCCGCCTGCACAAGATTCCGAATTTCCGATTGGAAGAGCAGGCACGGCAACGGTACGGGGTGCCGTTGCCTAATGTGGGTCATGGTGTTGCTGAAGCACGGGCGCTGATTCGAGAAACAATAAAATCGCATCGAGACGAGACGCTCGCACTGGCGGGAGTGCAACTTCAACGGCCATCAGAAACAAGTCCGCGACTTGAACACACCTTGAAGATATCCGGACTGGACCACGAACACAAGATTGTTCGTTGGGTCAATTTCGACTCCGAGAAACATCCGCAGTCGGCTGTGCGGTTCGTTGCTGCCCATCGCTTTCAGAAGGGGCTAGTGCCAGAACAGTTGTCGATCCAGGTTGATGGCGAGCAAGGAGCGAAAATACCCTTCCAGATAAGCCAGGGGATAACGATAACCGCCCTAAGTATGCTGTTGTATCGCTACGTCCATGATAGCTGTAAGAGTAACGATGTTTCCGACATATATGAAGAGATTTCAGAAGATAGACTTTGGCTCTCGATTCTGACGGGTGTACTGTCAGAATTCCCGGTACAACTGAGCTCTCCTGGATACCGGCCAACCGAGCCTGATGTCGACGGAAGATCTGTGTCCTCTGACGTTGCCAAGAACTACGATGACTCAGAAATAACATACGGTGACAGATTGTTGCGATTCAAGGCGAGGCTGATGAGCGTTGGCATCCCTTTGGGTGATGTGAATGATCTCATCGATCTTATTGTTGACCTATCACTATCTCATGTGATTTGGGTGCGCGTCGAGCCCACTGGGGGACCTGGCGAGAATGGCCAACAATCCCAAAGTTTAGCCTCAACCGAGGCGGTAGTGAATACACCCAGGCGCATCGATACATCATTTCTTATCCGGCACCCTTTCAGAAGGGGAGTATTTGGAGAACCATTTCGACGTAGATTTGGTCTCCTACCCAAAAAGCTGACCCTGTCTCTGCCTGTCGCCCTTGAGTGTCAAACGTACCATCTCGCGATATCGGTTCCAGATGGGATGTATGCTTACAGTGCCGAGCCGGCAATAACTGCTTGGGCTCCACCATCGGTGTCTGCGGTCGGCCTAAGGGCGACAGGGGATACGGAGCGGCGACGTCGTACGCGCTCTGCCGTAGACCTCGTGCTAGGCGTTGAAGGTTCTCAAGGTAGCAAGACATGGCCCTCGATGCGAGTTTCTGGTGATGCGTCAAGTCATGTCCATGTATATTCGCGCGGGATCTCCGCGCTTAAATCGATGAACTCGAGTCCTGGGTCTATGCGCCGCGTGGTCCCGAGGTTGAAGACGGAGTTCAGGGAATGCCCACCTGGTCTCTTGCTTCGTTCGGCACTGCTCTCTTGTTACCTTCTCCTCATAGTATGGGTGGTCGGATTGAGATACGATCAGGTGTTCTTGCCTAGTAGTAGTCAGGGAATATCCGCGAGTTGGTCGACTATTCTGTTCGGCACTCCAGCAGTTCTATCGGCCTGGGTAGTTGCGAAGTTTACAGGTGACGATATTGCGCGCGTGTCGCTCGCCTCCATGGGCGCGCTTGTCTGGTGTGTCCTCAACGCTCTCGCAACGGTTTTCGCCGCAGCGTTGATAGTCACACAGCGCGACAGTGAAGCTTTGATCTGGAATGGAGGTCTGTGGTCTGCGCTAATGTTCTCAACCATGGCGGCCGTGATGATGATCGCTGCCATGATGGTGACGCGAGCGGGTAGATTCTCCGCACGTATCAATGGAATTGTTGATACTCCAGATAGCATGTGGTAATAATGGAATGGACACTGTCGATGTCGAAACTCGCCCGCCATTTAATCGGAATGGCAGCGCGATCTACTTGGTTTTTTATTTATCTCGTAATGCGCACCAGGGGAGGTGATGTGGATTGGCGTAAGCGAAGGAAGATTCGGAAGATCAACAAAAATAAGATAATGCACGTAACTCCGGATGTGGAGCCAGACGATGCCGAGTTCGGAGAGTTCATTTCATCGAGTAAGAAGGTGGAGAATCTCGAGAACGCGCTTATTAGATGGGGGAATTCTTTCTATATTGAGGCTGGTCCGACATTGACCGCCGTTACAGGTGGTGGGAATTTCGATGATGAGTATGGAAAAATGCTGGACGCAGCTCGGGCCCTGAGGCGAGGAATCCTGAAGGAGGAGGCATTAGAAGCGGGTGGTGGTTCTGGGGAAAATTTGAGGAAGGGTGGTTCGGAAGTAGTGCAGCAGCTCGGAGAGCGGGCCACCGAGCAGGCCCGGAACCAGGGTGATCAGTCAGAGGGTTCGTAGGTCTGAATTTCTGCTGGCCGACCGTTCGATTGAAGGTACCTCTCCCCTCATCACCCACACAAACGCCACCCCACCCCGTGGCATCATCCACCCCTCGAACTTCAACCCAATCACCTTGCCCGGTACGGTGTCCGGCGTCTTGGTGACGATGCTCTTCTGTGAGCTGGCGATGAAGTCGATCATGTTCACGTAGGCCACGTCGGTATCGCTGTAGTCCAGCTCGATGTCAATGCCGCGGGTCGGCTGCTCGACATCCAGGTGCAGTAGCCGGTTGTGGGGAGCAGGCCGGAGCCGGTAGGTGTACGAGATGGTGCGCTCCTTGCCCCGGTCTCCCTCGGCCAGGCCCAGGTTTACGGTGTAGGTCTGCGAGTCCTTGCGCGCCGTCCGGCGAATCCGCCGCTCTTCACCATCGACCGTGAACTGCACCAGCTCGAACGCTTCTTTCGAGCCAGCGTCCAAGCCACCACCGGGTCGGTAGTACCAGGCAAAGGTCGAGGCCGGATCCTGGGCCAGCCCGCGGTACTCATCAAGGTCGGACACCGACACGAAGCGGCGCACCAAACTGGCCGGCACCGTGGTGTATTCGTGCCGCACGGTGATGACCAGTCGATCGCGATCGTCACTCCCGCTGGGCTGACTCAACCGCACCGAAATCTTCGCGTCGTGCCAGCGTTCCACTGACTGCACGGCTTGGTCGCGGATGTCGGCGTAGAGCTCGCGGGCGAATTCCCGATCGCCCAGCCGCAGGGCCAGGCTGTTGCTGATGATGTCGTCCAGCAGCTCTGGTGTGGCCACCCGCCGCAGGTCGGCATCCTCGAAGGCGAAGCCCTTGATGACCGCTTCTTTCATGGCCGGCGCGTGCTCACGAAACATGCGCCGAAGCCGCTGCTCATCAGCTTCACGCTTCTCTCGTTCAAAGTAGGCATCGAGCCAGATGCTGAAGACTCCGGCGCCGATCAAGATGGCACCGAGTTCGTTCCAGGGCAACGGGCCGAGCCATGCCACTTCTCGCACTGCCGGAACGGTTCGACTGATCACCATGAGGCTCACGCCCACAACGAAGAACACCAGTCCGGCCAGGACTTTCTTGGTTCGATGAAGTCGCTGCAGCGTGCTACTCATAATGGTTTGCTGCAACCATTGTAGCAACTACAGCAGTATTGGTATAGACCAAAAGAACGGCGAGGTGCCGCAGGCGGGCACCTCGCCATTCATCTATTGCCTACGTATCGAAACTAGCCGTTTCCGCCGGTCAGGCCATTGCCGCCCATGGCGCTCGCCTCCCTTCTGTTCCGGTCGGCCCTGCCCTTGATGGGCTGATCTGCCACCTTCGGCCGGGCATCGATCTTGGCCGGGACTGGCCGAAGGCGAGCGAATCGTAAGGTACGAAACGCTTGGGGTCAATACGCATGGGTGCGTTCCACTCTGGCCGATTGCGCTTGAGGCGTATGGAGTTGATCATCGTGCCCGATGACGCCAAGCCTCCGCTAAACGAGACCACTCGTGAGTTCGGTGCCCGCGTGCGTGATCGACGCCGGGAGATCGGCCTCAGCCAAGAAGCCGCGGCCGTGCGCTGCGGCATTCACTGGACCCAGCTCGGCAAGGTCGAGCGCGGCCAGCGCAGCCTGCGCCTGGAGACCATCGTCAAGATCGCCGATGGCCTGCAGGTCGATGCTGGCCGGTTGGTGAGCGGGTTACCGGTGCCGGAGACGGTCACGGAGTAGGGCTGGCCGGTCCCTACTGTCTCCGGCGGTTCGCGACGTACCGCTCGTCGAATCTGCGGCAGTTCAGCCGCTTCGTTCTTCCGAGCGCGGCTTTGGCGAGATCCCGGAGCCGCCCTGCGGCGGGCGATCAGGCTTCGGTCGAGGCTGTTCGGAGACCGGGCGAGCGCCGTGTTGCTCGTCTGGGCGAGACATGGCTGCTTGTGGGACGGCGCCTCCAGTCAGCGCGTCCTGGCCCTGGTTCTTACTGCTCATCAATTCAACTCTCCTTGACTTTAGGGATGTATCCACTCGACGACGCTCGCTTCCTTCAGGGGAACCCATACACCGGCAGTGTTTTCAATCTCGGATCCGATTTCGCCGTCTTCAGTCATATGATGTTGGCTCTCTAGATAGATGTCCGGAGGCTCGGGATACGTACTGACGTACGAGCGCGAGGAGACCCAGCCGCCAATCCATCGGTCGTCGGACAATCGAACTCGCACCCAGCAGTCGCTCAAGTTGGGTGCGGCTTTATCCCAAGCTGTTGGTGTAGGTTCATGGGGCGATGTTGGCCACGGATATCTGAATGTCCACCGCCAGATTATGCGAGTCTTCCGGCGAATCTTTCCAAAAAGTATAGTCGCGATGACCGCTGGCAAGAGTGCGCCCAACGTGAACAACGCGATACCCAGTTCGCGTGGATGTGCCGGCTTGCCGGATGTCATCTCAAACCAGTTGAGGAGCCGATCGCCAAATGCTACGAGATATATCGAGTCGATGATAAAGCTAAAGGTGATCGCACGGACCACGTGCGCGCCCAGCTCTCGGTCTGTGGAGCGGAATCCGCAGAAACGTGCTCGAGTAGCCGAATAGATGACGCCAGGCAGCACGAGAGCGATCAGGACGACCACGCCAATGAGGGTGGTCGGTAGTGCGGGCATCTATCTGCCTCCTACTGTCCGAAGTGGGAATAGCAGCGATTTCTCCGGGTGCGAGGCGAAAGCGCCCCGCACCCGTTCCCCGCCGGGTGTTAGCGAGTATCGCGCGGTGGATTGGGGTCGTTACCGGGAGCGATCGTGTCCGAATCGCGAATCTTCCCGTCTCGCCCGTGGATAATCAGCTCTCCACCGCCGCTCTTGCGGAGCAGTTCCCGGCCGCGGTTGATTGCGTCCAGCTGAGTTGGCTTGACTGCGCTGGGGCGGCTTCCGTCGGGCTTCGCCGCCTCCCAGTTCCCGTCCGGGCGCGGCTGCACGTGGATCTCATTGCGCTTGGCCATACGGCCTCCTTCTTTGTCGTGAAGCCACCGCTGTGATGACTTCAACGCACGCCGAAGTGAGGCTCACTGCATCTAGCGCGTTTCGGTTATGCGCGCAGATGCACCCTTGGTAGGTTGGTGACCTGCCTGGCAGCAGTCACGTGACCACAGGGTAGAGCCCGGCCCGGGTGTTCGCCCTGTGGCCGCGTGCATATAGAAGGCTACGTCGCCCTAATGACACAGCTGTAGTTCTCAATGGGTTGTTGATCTATCCGCACTTGTGGCGAATTTCAAGCAACATTTCCAACCTTGTGGATAACTTGCAAATCGCAAGGCTGTTCGAGTCATCCCATGTGTATAAACATGAGGAAGGGCCAGTTCAAGAGTCAAATTGTGAGCCTGGTCACACCATGTGTGGATGATCTTGTTTCGGATTGACCCGCGTTGGTCCCCATGCTTGGGCTGATAAGTGAACAGCGGGCTAGGCATGGCTGAGGCTCAATCGACCGGTCGATTGGCTGGCGCGATCCCATGCTCGAGCCGCAGTCCCCCGGCGGCGGTCGGCCCTGTGAGGTACTGGGGTGCGCGACCTCGTGGCCGTTTGCCGAGCGGGCTGCCCGTGCCGGAGACGGCGGGGGACTGAGAAAGCCCATTGTCCGTGTCGTCAAGACACCGCGAAGAACACGCGGCTGGGCCGTAGAGACAGCTGGAGCTCCACCATCGCCGAGCCGCCCTGGATCTGGTCGGCTGGCACTGACATGCAGACGTTGCCCTCGGTGCTGGCCCCAGGGAACAGTTCGCCCTTGTCGGTGAGGCCATCCGGGATGACTCCGCAGTAGTCCTCGAACCCGCCGTAGGTGTTGCCTTGTGACCCGACGAACTTTATGCCCAGGTCGATCCACGGTGTTCCGGATCCTTCACCCACGTACGTCACCGTGAACCGCAATAGAACGAACTGCCGCCCTGGCGCTGGAGGGTCGTTGAACGGGTTGGTATTGAGAACCACGTCAATGGCGTTGAGATTGGCGTCGACCAACGCAATCTGCCATTCCTGCCCGACTTCGACTGCCAGACCGTGGCGTACGGGATTGGCGCGCGTTCCCAGCCGCCCGCCATCGCCGCGATCATTGGCGGCTGCGCTCGTGGGGCTGTGGGAACCGACGACGCGCGTCCCCTCGCCGGACGGATCGTTCGTGGAACAGCTCGCCGCCACCAGCAGGGTGGCGACCACCACCGCGGTTGTCAATCGCGCTTTCGTCCGGAATCGGCCAGACATCATGCCCGTATCCATCGGTCCCTCCTGGGTTCCCGAAGGGGTTGCTGTGGCGAGCACCGCGTGAGGCTGCTCGCCGGTTCTATGTACCGTTGATTCGGCCGATACCAGCTGATCGAGTCCGGCAATCCCGTTGTTACCAGGTGCCAGCCGGGCTTCGGCAGTGCATTGCGGATATGGCTCACCGCTGTCGCCGCTTCCGGCGAATAGCCGTGCTCAAACCGAGTTGCCGTACACGCAGGAGAGGTGCCGCGCGAATCTGCGATTTAGCGGACGAAGGGTGACTGTGGTCGCGACCCGCTCCTGACGCCCATTGGAGCGGTCGATGCGGCTGTTGCCAAGTGCCGACAGCGGTGTCATTCTGGTGAAGAATATTGCCGCCCAATGATTTTCGCTGTTGGCGGAGTAGACGAGACGCTTCATCGCATTGACCGGCACTGCACGCTGACCAGTCGAGGAAGGCGATGAACGGAATCACGCAGCGAGTTGACTTGTCGCTAATCCAGGTGCGATGGTCCGATGCCGAGAGTGCCTTAATCGCGTCGTCGGGGCAGTACCCCGGACTGACCCATGTTGACCGCTGGTCCTCGGTCGCGGCCATGGAGGGGCTGGTGGCCGCGATTGAGAGGCTTCACGGCTCGGTGCCGTGAAGCCGACGTGCCGGAGACGTTGATTCCCGCCAAACCCGAACAGTTACGCCGCCAACGGACCTCGACGGGCGTACCGCTGCATGGAGTGCGGGCTATCAGCTGGCCTTGTTGTACGCCTCAATCACCTCGGCGGACACCCGGCCGCGGTTGGACACCTCATACCCGTTCTTGCGGGCCCAGTCGCGGATGGCCTGCGTCTGCTCGCGGTCGACCGCCGGCCGTGCCTTGCTGCCGTTCTTGCCCCTCGGCGCCCGGCCAACCTTGCGGGCGTGCGGCGTCCACTGTTCCAACACCCCGCGCATCTTGGCGGCATTCAGCACCGATAGATCAATCTCGTACGCCACTCCGTCCAGGGCGAAGTTCACCGTTTCTTCCGCCTTGGACTTGCCGTCGTAGTCGTCAACCATCTCTACGATGACTTTGCGTGCCATAGTGATGCTCCCTGTCCTGCGTCAGTCCCGAACTATTGATTAGAGATGCTATCGGGTGGAATAGTTCATCGGCAAATTTCATGCCGATGTCGGGCCGGTCGGCTGCGCGAGTGACGTATTGAGTTACTGCTCGAACGGGCGCATACTCAGAGCAGCATAAACAAGGTGCTGGTGGCATGGAACAAGCAGGAATGGGCAGCCGAGCGAATCAGCAACGAAATTCTCTGGCTGGTTGACGCGGCCGAGCAGATGGACCGGAGCGATGTTCAAGCGGTTGCTGCGGCCATCGCTATCCGAGCGATGAGGGGCGACTATCTTGAGCCGCCAGATGACGTTGATGTGGCTGATGGCGGAGTTTCATAGTGACAGAAAGGCTTTACCCTGTGCCCAGGCTCGCCGCAATCGAGACGCACTGCGTCATCTAGAACCCATCCCAGCCATCGAACTCAGCGTCGTAGTATGCGTCAATTTCCTGCTGCATCGATAGTGTCTCGCTGACCGCGGTGTCGGTAGCATCCAGATAGTTTGCGACGCCGAGCATTGCTTCATGGAACGTTTCGAGGTTGATCCGGCCAATTCCCGGGAGCGTCTCGGAGCCGTCCCGACGATGCGAGTATCGGAATTCCTGCCCGTCCGGGTCGAACTGGGCGAGCTGGCCGATGACTTTGCTGACCTTGGCGATGTCGGTCTTCTCATCTGGAAAGTGTTCGAGGGCAAGCTTCTTGGTATCTGCCCACAACTGATCAATCTTGTGGTGATGGCGCGCCTCTGGGGGTAGATCAGACAGTGCGCGGAGCTGCGCGAGCAGAGATTTCAGCTGAAGCTCGATATGGTGTCGCCAGCAGGTCGCGTAGGGAAAGACGACGGTATCCAGATCACGGACTGACCGATTGGCCATCAGCTTTTCATGGAGAATCTCAGCGGCGCGCCGAAAGCCGTAAATCCGCCCGTAAAGACCCCTGCGGCGCTGCCAGCCTATGTCGGAGAAGTTTGAGTAGTTTGTGGGCGCCGCTTTCAGGTTGTGGTGTTTGGCGGGCCACACCAGTTCTATATTGTCAAAGTCAGTCATATACTCGTCGTTCTATGGTGTGTTCGAAGCTGCCAGCTTCTGACGTTCAATCCGGTCGTTATAGGTTTCGAAGAGAAACACGGACAAAGTCGAGGCGGCCCCGACGACCAGCCGAGCATGGCGTGGGCCGAGGCCACCCGTACCGTTGGTCTTGCCATGTCCGGTCCCGTACGAATTACGGAGTTCCGCTACTCCCACCGCGATATTCCCAAGGCTGCCGAGCACACGCTTGATTGAGTCAGCCGCAGCGGTGGTGGCTGCGACCGTGTCAGGGGCCAGCTGCAGCTGCTTAGTTGTTTCGCGAAGGAGCTGAGGGACGTCCCACTTCTTCTCGACCTGAACGCCGATAGCTTCGAGCACGGTCTTGCAGGTAGTTTCGACCAACTCTTTGGCGGTGCCGATTGCAAGCTCGGGGTCGTTGTCGACCGCGGTCTCCATCCTGGTGATCTGCTTGGCGATGTAGTCCATATCGCCGGCCGCCACATGTTGCGTGATTTGCCTGACGGTACCCGGAACGGTGAGCGCGCTCCTCGCCGCGAACACCGGCCGCCCCGATATCTGGGCGGCCTCGGCCAGCTCCCATCCGTCCATCCGAAGGTGTCGGTTGTAGATATCTACGATCTTGTGCACCTCGTCGCGATCTGGACGAACCACAGGATGCACGGTCATTGCCAGGAACTGGAGGAGCTTCTCGTCACTCTGGTCGAGCCCAAAGCGGTCGTCAGCGAAAATCCACTCGTCATCCCAGTCCAGGTTGTTCTCACGGTGCTGCTGAATATCGTCACGGGCGTTGTTATAGCGCCGGTCGTACGACGGCATCTCGTCGAGCGAGTACAGGCGCGCGAGAAGGGTCGGTTCGTCAAGCCGTCCCGCCCACCAGATGTTGTTGAGGCGCAGCTCATCCAAGATCGCTTGG
This sequence comes from Nocardia sp. CC201C, assembly GCF_030010695.1. Taxonomy (NCBI): domain Bacteria; kingdom Bacillati; phylum Actinomycetota; class Actinomycetes; order Mycobacteriales; family Nocardiaceae; genus Nocardia; species Nocardia sp. CC201C. The sequence goes on along the minus strand of NZ_JASCXP010000025.1, from coordinate 6,917 downwards.
CGGGTAACCTCCGTGATCCGCATGAGGGGATGGTACGGCGAGCTTCCCTGGTTGGCCGAACCGTTTTCAGGCCCTGCTCGTCGCGTGCCAGCCTCGTCCGAATCAGTCCTCCGTCTCTTGCCCGAACCCTGGCGATTCGTCCGGTTGGCGAACCGCATTGCGCCACAGAATCTTTGTCGGACGTCTGGCTCACACTGTCCTCACCAGGACGATTCTGCAGGAGGAGCGGCAGATGTCAGGAACAGCTCGCCGAGCGCGCTGGGGCAAACCGTGCGCCATGTGCTCGGTCGATGTGGCGGACGAACGGGGACGACTCGGCGGCAGCCCCGGTGCGTGGACAGTGACGTGCGGGCGGTGCGAGGACATGGCGCAGCGGACCGGGAGGGATAACCACACCGCTGAACCGCTTCCGCCCATTCGCATCGACAAGCCGCCGACCAATGCCTCGCCGCGAATTTGGCTGCGCGCCTATGGGGTCCGTCGACCATGCCCAACCTGCGGCGCCGACGAAACATTCGTTGCTGGGGTCTTCCCGGTCTATCCTGCCGATACCTTCCACCTGCTCATCTTGGTGACGACCGCCAGCGCGTGGAGGCTTGCCAAGCAGATTCTGGAGCGGTCCCAGGTGGCTGGAGACCTTGCCGCAGCCATTCGACGGCGGTCCGATCCAACGAGCGGTGAGGACAGGTTCATGGGCGGGTGCCCACAGTGCGACACACCCTACGCTGCAGGCAGCGACCCGATGCTTCGGGAGACAGTGGCAGAGCGGCGCCTTGCGGCGCTCACGCCGATGCCATGCGCAGAGTGCTCGGTCGTGAAATGGCATCGGGCGCTGTACGATCCGGTGCGGGTGTTCGTGCGGCTGTGAGGGTCCTTGAACTGAAAGTGCTGTGACACTACTCCACGCAGGAATTTGTGTCGCTACAATCGACCATTGGAATGCTTGCTCAATCGTTCGATATGGGGGTTGCGCCTTCGCAATCCCGGCTATCAACCCGCGGGTTTTTGGTGGCAAAATACTGCAGAACGGCACGTGCATCCTCGCGGCGCTTGTTGTCTGAGTGAAATAGGGCAACGCAGGTTGCGAGGCCAGCGTAGAGGGCCCTGAGGGCCAGGACCATAGTTAGGCTCCATGCGGCTGGCCGTGCTGCCGTCTCTGCAATAGTAGACCAGGAAGACACTACTCTTGCCCTCCTTGGAGAGTAATGGCAGGTCGTAACAAGGACTGTGGTGGCGGCCCGAACTGAAGCTCCAGAATCGAAGAGCGCAGCACAATTTGGGTTCCGTGTTCTGTTCTTACTGCACGAGCTCCACATACTCCAATTCGCGGGTCCGTCATGCAGACAACAACATCGTCCAAGAACGGATAGTGATTCCATCGCAACACCCAGTGCTGATCAGATCCCCAGAGCGTGCGATATTCTAGCCGAGGTGAAGCGTATCCCTCAGGCGTGGGCTTACCGAGTCTGTTCCAATTCCACATGCCGAGGTCCCATGTGCCGTCGGGATCATGAGCATCGATGCGGCTGATCAATGCACCCAGTAGAAGTTCAGCGTCGGTGCTCATTTGGGGAACCTGGTCTAGTAGGTCCCTCTCTTTCTCAGACACCGGAACATCAATTGTTGGCCAATTGTATTCAGGTTCTGGATATGAATACCGCGATGGAGGTGCCTGTATCCACTGTGACTGCTCTACAACCTCGATTCGAGCATTTGTTGGTAGATGGCGAAGATGAACCAAGCCTCGGGCACCTAGCTCAAGGCGCAGCCCCGGCACTCCCATGTGAAGAAAATGTCGGCTGCCCATTAAGCGGCCAATCGCGTTCTCCATGGCGCTCGGGATTATGAATACCATCGAGTCGTACCGTGGCGAAATGACCATGGTGTATAGGAGGAAGGATGAGGCATCATATACGCCGTTGGGTGTTGGACCAGACGAAGAGGAATTGAAGAGGTTAATGGCCAACAAGGCTCGGAACCGCGACTGCGATGAGGAGCATTGGTCGAGCCCGTGAGTATTTCCGCGACCAACTCCGGCCCTTGCGGAGAGTTTGTCTTCACCAAGGTATTTCACGCGAAGGTCACGAGCAGAGCGGCGAGACGAGAGAGGCATGCGTGATCCAATCGTGCGTCCCGGACCGCGCTTGGGTCACGCACCTTCGCAGGTGGCTCGTTGCTATCAGGCCGTGAAGCGGGTGCCCCACACCCTTGTCATCTCTCGGCACATCTCCGGGAACATGCCAAGACGACCTGCAGCCCCTCACGATGGCCGCGTTCAACGAGGCTAACACAAGAGCCTGTCGTTCTGGTGCGGCAATCACGGCGGAAAACGGCGAGACCTGTTGGGCGGTTACATGTTTGATCTTCGCGCGCTGGTGCATGGGAATGTCTCCCAGCTTCGTCGGTTCCCGCCTCTCGGTCGGATCGCCGCCCCCGCCTCTCGCAGTACCCTCGCCACGGTCCGTTTCGCCATATGGTGCTCCACCTTCAGCTGAGCCATCGACGCGCCCGCTTCGTACTTGGCCAAGATCTCAGCGGTCTCCTCCGGTGTCAGCTGCTTCTTCGAGCCGCCTGAGCTCCTCGGTCGCGGCCGGTTTGTGACCATGACCTGCGCGGTCCGCATCTACCGATGTCTTTGTGCACTTCAGTCGACTGTTCCAGCAAGTCGGTCCGGTTCGAGTAGTTCCCGCCATACCCATCGGGGGCGCAAGGTCGGTCCTACTCGAACCTTGGGCTGTCCAGGTTTAACAAACACTCGCGCTTCGCTTAACGCAGGTCGCTCCGCGTGCTGCGAGGTCCTGGAGGCACACGGCGGAAGATGGCTACCTGGCGCCTTCGGAATTCGTCAAAGCTGATCAACGTCGCGCAGATCCTCACATATGAGTGCAGTCGGAGTGACCTGCGTGTTTGTCTCTGCTGCAATGGTTCCTGATCCCATTGGAGCGATTGGAGAATACGATGTGGCCGCAGATCGGGCAAACCGTACGCCAGGCGATGAAAGGCTGGGGGCAGACACTTCGGATGGTTGTCTGCGTGGCCGCGCTGACCGCCGCAGCAGTGGCTATCATCTCAGTGGCTGGACTGTAACAGGATGTGGCGCAGCGTGATTCAAGGCAGGACTACTCGATGAGTCGGGATCGACTGAGTGATGTGAAGAGGCTGGCCCTTTCGCTTGTCGAACTGCGTGGCTCTGTGGGCGCACCAGCGCATCGGCGCATGGTGGCTGTGCTTCGGCCTTGTGTGAAGAACGTCGTCAGCCCGAACACCTTGCGCAATGCCGAGCTAGGCGAGCGACTGCCCGCGCTACCGACACTCATTCAATACATAACCGCGTGTCGGCTCATTGCCGAAGAAGACGGGGTAGTGGTCGATCCGTCGCTGTGCGAATCCGTTCAGTGGCAAGATCGTTGGCGGGCAGCCCGAGATTGGGCTGAGCGCCAGGAGTCAGCGGGGCTGAACGATCAGACTCCAGCAACTCCACCCCATCAACCAAGGACGAGTTCGTACAGCGACGCGAGTAACTCTCAACAACCTCGGTGGTCTGGACATGACCAGCGTTCGCAAGCTTCTCCCAACCCTAGCGGCGCGGCCGACTATCGCCGGAGTCAGATTGACCGGTTCGGGCGATTGCTGGAGGACGAATCCTACTTTCAAGAGGAGGCGGCCAAGCTTCCGAGCCGAGGGCGGGAGGCAGTGTGGCAGCATTTTTTCGAAGAGAATCCCTGGATCTTCGGAATCGAAGGCCACAATCAGCGCCTCGCGTCGTTCCGTCCCGAGAATCTCATGCGTATGTTGGACGGTTGTTTAGGCTTTGGAGCGGGCGATCGGATCAATGAAGCAGTTCGTGCATCTGCACTGGTCAAATCACTCGTCTTCGTGGAGGTGAAGACCCATGTCACGAATCTTCTGAGTGGTGATCCTTATCGATCCGGAATCTGGGCACCATCGCGTGAGCTAACAGGTGGAGTTGTCCAAGTCCAAGGCACCGCTGACCAGTCTGTTAGTTACATCGCAGAACGTCTGCAGGCCGACGTGTCTCGCGCGCGGCCCCGCTCATATCTGATCATTGGTGACTTCCGTAGCTTTCGCGATGAAGACGGTGGGGTGCATGAAGGCAAGCGTCGATCATTTGAACTCTTCCGAGGCAAACTTGTGGAACCCGAAGTTCTGACGTTTGATGAGCTCTTGGCTCAGGCAGCGGCCCGTGTGGTTGAGGAGATTGCGTAAATTGGAGCTGAGTTGCTACTCACGGTGGCGCTCGGCGACCTTCTTTCCGCCTCTGGGCCTGATCGCTACCCCGGTCTCCCGCAACACTCTCGCCACCGTCCGCTTTGCCATGTGATGCTCCACCTTCAGCTGAGCCATCGATGCGCCGGCTTCGTACTTGGCCACGATCTCCGCGGCCTCCTCGGGAGTCAGCTGCTTCTTCGGCCCGCCAGATGCTCGCAGTCGGGTCGGTTGAGACCTGCGCGGTCCGCTTTGCTCGATCCGTCGCCGCAGCTCAGCGAAGCCTTCGAGCAGATCGGTCCGGTTCGAGTAAGTTCCCGCCATGTCCACCAGAGGCCCTTCACTTGCTGCGCAGGTGAAGGGCCTTTTTTATGCGCTGACGGCCCTAAGCGTGGGCGCGTGGGCGCATTTTGGGCACACCGCTCGGCGGCAGCTCGAAAACCTGTGCCCATCCGCCCGGCCACCTCATCGAGGTCGTCCTCGAACGGGGGCCCATAGTTGTCGAGCGTCATCGTCGCCGACTTATGCCCGAGCTGACGTTGGATTGTCTTCACATGCGCGCCGCTGGAGATCATGAGCGACGCTGCGGTGTGGCGTAGCTGGCGTGCAGTCACCCGCGGGAAGATCGCTGGGCCGATCGGCTCGCCGTCGTCGTCACGCGGTACCGATGCCGCAATACACCAACCGACTGCCTTGGTGAACCAATGGGTAGTGGTCGGCGGTCGAATCGGTGTCCCGTCCTCCCGTGACCAAATGAGCTCGGTCGGGCTCTTCTGAGCCGTGACCGCTGGATGCAGGAGCTCGGCGACCTCGGCAGGTATCGCCACGGTCCGCTGTTCCCATGACTTCGGAGTTCCGATCACACTGCGCGAGTTCACTTTCGACGCTGACAGCCCGTCTACGTCACACCACTGGCGCGTGGGCGCTGTGGCCCATGCCCAGCGAGCCGCCCCGCGTGTGCAACCGCTGTCGCAAGCCAGCACCCGCCGGGGCTGCGCTCTGCCCATGCACCCCGCATGGACCGGCCGCAACGCGCCGGCAGCGGTAGCACCCGCAGATGGCGCACACTGCGAGAGGCCAAGCTCGCGACCGACCCGATATGCGAACGGCCCGGCTGCGTCGCCCTGGCCGACGAGGTCTACCACATCGAACCCGTGGGCGCGGGCGGCGAACGCTACGACTGGGCCAACCTGCAATCGCTGTGGCGCCCATGTCATCTGACTAAGAGCCTGGACGAATCCCGCGCGGCCCGCGGCGCTCACTGATTGCGCGGCGTCGCGCACTGTGTTTGGCCGCGCCCTGATTGTTCAGAAGCAACCGCATCACACTAAGTGCTCGCCGATAACGATCGTTGTCGCGCGTGAGTGTGGCAACGAGTGCCGCGACGACGAGAACGATGGACGTCCGGATCTGTTGGACCGCCACACTGACGGCTAGAACAAGCGGGCTTGCAAAGAGCAGCAGGTCTGTGGATGCAGACATAGGCGTTGATCTCCTGGCATCGGAAGAGACAACGCCAGCTGCATGAACCCCACCGATGAATGACGGAGATCAGAGGCCCCGCTAGGGGAGGAATCCTCGCCGCTCACCGAAGGGGGACCAACAGATGACGGTAGACCATCGCAGTGTGACACCGTGGTCACCCGCCCCGCAAGACCCCCGACCCTAGGGGGTCGGCATCGCTGGCCACTGGAGGTCGGACCCACGCCATGCAGGTCACCACCACCACGACAATGCACATGTCCTACGAGGAGAGTCGCCGTGTGCAGCGGGAGGCCGTTGCGGAGTTTCGGGCCAACGGGGGGAAGTTGGGCGGGGTGTACGCGGAGTTCGATGTGTTGTTGCTGACCACCGAGGGGGATGGTGGGGAGCGGCGGACCGTACCGGTGGGATATGCGCGGGATGGGGAGCGGTTGGTGGTGTTCGCGGCGGACAACGGGCGGGAGCGGGGGCCGAATTGGTTTCATGATCTGGTCGCGCGGCCGCGAGTGGAGGTCGAGGTCGGGCATGAGGTGTGGTCGATGGTCGCGTCGGTGGCGGCGGGGGAGGAGCGGAAACGGTTGTGGGATAGGCAGATCGAGCGGTGGGGATTCCTGAAGGAGATGCAGGATGCGGTGGAATGGGAGATTCCCGTTGTGATATTTACGCGCTGATGGTGGAAATATCCGGTTTACGTATTCGGACATCTCGGAAATGTGGCGCTTGGTCGGTATGGTAACTGGCACGAATTCTCATTGCCGCGTGGATAAACGTCCGGTACATATCGATGCGTGAATTTGCGCCACATCCTATCGATGGCCGGTATCGCGGCTACCGAACTCCCGGGTGATTTCGCCGAGCCCGGTGCGTCACGCCGTATCGGGTATGTCGAAGACCATCAGGCCACCGCTGTGGGGCTGGCCGCGGTGCTGGGCGAGCAGCCGGATCTCGCCGTGACCGCGATCGCGCCGACCGTGCCCGAACTCCTCGCGCGGGCAACGGATCTCGATCTGGTCGTGCTGAGTCTGGTGCTCGCCGACGGGTCCACGCCGCGGGCGAACATCACGACATTGCGGGAACGCGGGCTCGGCGTGCTGATCTATACCGCCGGGGAACGGCGTGACCTCATTCGGGCGGCGGCGCGGGCCGGGGCACTGGGTGTCGCGCTCAAGTCCGACCCGGTCGAGCTGATGGTGGCGATGGTGCGGGCG
>NZ_JASCXP010000024.1:0-32119 GCF_030010695.1 Nocardia sp. CC201C | reverse complement strand
GAGATGACCGGGCATTACGGCCAGATAGCGTTCACCGAGCGCGTTCGCGAGCAGCAGCGCATACACGGCAGCCTGCGCAGTTACGAGCGCATGGCGGCGGTGCCGCCGGTGCCCGACGCGATCGGACCCGACGAGGCCTGGTTCATCGGCGAACGCAGCAGCTTCTACCTGGCGACGGTGAGCGAGACCGGCTGGCCGTACATCCAACATCGCGGCGGCCCACCGGGTTTCCTGAAGGTGGTCGACGCGCACACCCTCGGCTTCGCGGACTTCCGCGGCAACAAGCAGTACATCAGCCGCGGCAATCTCGACCACGACGACCGGGTCTCGCTGTTCCTGATGGATTACGCCGCGCAGACCCGCCTGAAGATCTTCGGCCGCGCGGATGTGGTGGAGGCGGACGATGATCCGCAGCTCATCGCCTCCCTCACCGTGGACGGCTACCCGGCCCGCGTGGAACGAGCCATGCTCATCGACGTCGAAGCCTTCGACTGGAACTGCCGCCAGCACATTCCCCAGCTGTATCCGCGCGACGCCGTCGCGGCGGCGCTGGGGGAGCTGCGCACCCGAATCGAGGAGCTGGAACAGGAGAACGAGCGGCTGCGGCAGGGCGGGAATTGACCTGACCGCCAGCCGGAGTCGTCTACCGCGCAACGCTGTTCGACGGTGCCGATCCGGAAGTTGCGGTGACGCTCGGTGCTGGTCGGCATCACCGCCGCCTTCGGAGTGCACTTCGTGGGCGCACTGCCGGTGCTGGCGCTGTCGCGGCTCGTGGAGTCGGCAGGCGGCGACCGCTTCGGCATCGGCATCCACGCGGTAACGAGCACTGTGCGCGTGATGTGGCGGTGGTGGCGGACGCGTCCCGGCGATCGGTGGTGTCGGTATCCGAACACTGCCAGCGCGATGCGCGTCGGCGTGGGGACCGCTGGGCGGGGCGGATTCGGATTCCGCTCCCGCCCGGCGGCCACGGTCGAGCTGTCCGCTCGGCAGCCGGGCGGAGGCGCTGCGCGACATCACATCGGCAGGCCCGCGTCGCTCACCGCGCGTCGAAAGCCCGTGCGCGCAGCGAGCGTTCGATACCGGCCTTGCCCTCCAGCACCAGGCGGCGCAGGGCGGGCGGGTGGTCACCGGCGAGGAACTTGTCCGCGATGGCGACCGCCTCGTCCGTGATGGCCCAGTGCGGGTACAGGCCGACGACCACGGTCTGCGCCACCTCACTGGAGCGGCGCTCCCACACCGAGGCGACCTCGGCGAAGTAGCGCTCCACGTACGGGGCGAGCAGCTGCGCCTGGCCGACGGGGGAGAAGCCGCCGACGATGGCGCGGGCGGTGATGTTCGGGACGGTGTCGTCGCCCATCACGGTCTCCCAGGCCGACGCCTTGACCGCGGCCTGCGGGCGGGCGGTGGCCGCGGCGGCGGCCTGGCGGCGGCCCGCGGCGGTGGGGTCGCGCTCCAATTCCGCGTCGATGACCGGGGATTCGAGGCCCTCGGCGTCGATCTCACCGGCCGCCGCCAGCGCCTGCACGAGTCGCCAGCGCAGATCGGCGTCCACCGCCAGACCGGGCAGGCCGACGGTGGCCGGGTCGCCGTCGAGCAGTTCGCGCAGCACCTCGGTGTGGTGTGCCGACAGCAGCGCCCCGGTCAGGGCGTTGACGAAGGCCAGTTGGTGATCCGAGCCCGGCTGCGCCTCGCGCGCCAGCTCCAGCAGCCGGTCGGCGAACAGCTGCCAGCCCCGCTCCTGTGCCCAGGCCGGATCGGCGTAGCTGCCCAGCGCGGTGTGCGCCTGCATGAGCAGCCGCTGCACCACCCCGATCTCCGATTCCGCGCCGATGCCCCGCTGCACCAGCGCCACGAAGTCGCGGGCCTTCAGCTCCGCCTGCCGGGTCATCTCCCAGGCCGCCGACCAGCACAGCGTGCGCGGCAGCGGCTCGGCGATATCGGCGATCCGATCCACCACGGTGGCAAGGGATTCCGGATCCAGCCGCAGCGAGCAGTAGGTGAGGTCGTCATCGTTGACCAGCACCAGCCGACCGCGCTCCACGCCGACCAGCTCCGGCACCTCGGTGCGGGCCGCCGGATCGATATCGAGTTCGACGCGCTTGGTGCGCACCAGCTTCCCGTCCCGGTCGTCGTAGACGCCGACGGCGATGCGATGCACGCGCCGCTCACCCGCCCCCGGCTCCGCGCCCTCCTGCACCACCGTGAAAGAGGTGAACTTGCCGTCCTCGACCTGGAATTCGGGCCGCAGGATGTTCAGACCGGTGGTCTTGAGCCACTGCGCGCCCCAGTCGGACAGGTCGCGTCCGGACGACTTCTCCAGCGCACCCACCAGATCGTCGAAGGTGGCGTTGCCGTAAGCGTGTTCGGCGAAATAGTCGCGCAGACCCGCCAGGAACGGCTCCCGCCCGACATAGGCCACCAGCTGTTTGAGCACCGACGCGCCCTTGGCGTAGGTGATGCCGTCGAAATTGACCTCCACCGCCGCCAGATCCGGGATATCGGCGGCGATCGGATGCGTGGAGGGCAGCTGATCCTGCCGGTACGCCCAGGACTTCTCCACATTCGCGAAGGTGGTCCAGGCATTGGTGTACTCGGTGGCGTCGGACTGGCACAGCACCGACGCGAAGGTGGCGAAGGACTCGTTGAGCCACAGGTCGTCCCACCACTTCATGGTGACCAGGTCGCCGAACCACATGTGCGCCATCTCGTGCAGCACGGTCTCGCAGCGCCGCTCGTAGGAGGCACGGGTCACCTTGGAGCGGAACACGTAATCCTCGAGGAAGGTGACCGCGCCCGCGTTCTCCATGGCACCGGCATTGAACTCCGGCACGAACAGCTGGTCGTACTTGCCGAAGGCGTAGGGCACCCCGAAGTTGGCGTGATAGAAGCCGAAACCCTGCTTGGTCTCGGTGAAAAGCCGCTCGGCGTCCATGAATTCGGCCAGCGAGGCGCGGCAGTAGATGCCCAGCGGGATGCTGCCGTGCGCATCGGTATAGGTGTCGGTCCACTTGGCGTACGGCCCGGCGATGAGCGCCACCAGGTAGGTGCTCATGCGCGGGGTGGTCGCGAAGGTGTGCCGCAGCACCGTGCCGGTCCGCTGGGTGTCCACCACCGCGCCGTTGGAGATGACCTCCCAGTCCTGCGGCGCGGTGACGGTGATGTCGTAGGTGGCCTTGAGGTCGGGCTGGTCGAAGCACGCGAACATGCGCTTGGCGTCGGCGGTCTCGAACTGCGAGTACAGGTACACCTTGTCGTCGGTGGGGTCGACGAAGCGGTGCAGGCCCTCGCCGGTGTGCGAGTACACGCAGTCGGCCTCCACCACCAGTTCGTTGTGCTCGGCGAGGTCGGGCAGTGCGATGCCCCGCTCCTCGTCGTAGTCGCTCACATCCAGCGGGGTGCCGTTGAGCACTGCCGAGCGGACCCCGGCGGCCACGATGTCGATGAAGGTCCGCGCGCCCGGGGTGGCGGTGAACGTCACCGTCGACCGCGAGCCGAAGGTCTCGCCGACGGCGGCGTCGGTACTCGTCGGCTGCCCGGTCAGGTCGAGTTCGACGCGGTAGTTCTCCACCCGGATGGTCGCGGCGCGTTCGATCGCCTGTTCCCGGGTGAGATTCGGTGCGGACAAGGGGACTCCTTCGTCGTTCGCCAGGACTGTGCCGATGCCCAGAATGCCACCTCGGTAGGGTGTCGGTCGGCCCACGTGGACATTCGGATGTCCCGGCGACCCCAGTACGAGGAGGAGTCAGTGAAGCACATCCACGCCGGTAAGGTGCGCGACCTGTACGAGGACGGCGACGAGCTGATCCTGGTCGCCTCCGACCGGGTGTCGGTGTACGACGTGGTGCTGCCCACTCCGATCCCGGAGAAGGGCGCGCTGCTGACCCAGCTGTCGAACTGGTGGTTCCGGTTCTTCGCCGATGTGCCCAACCACCTGATCTCCACGACCGACGTGCCCGCCGAATTCGCGGGCCGCGCGGTGCGGGCCAAGAAGCTGAGCATGGTGAAGGTGGAGTGCATTGCCCGGGGGTATCTGACCGGCTCCGGACTGGCCGAATACCGGCGCACCGGGTCGGTGTCGGGGGTGGCGCTGCCGCCCGGGCTGGTGGAGGGCGACAGGCTGCCCGAGCCCATCTTCACGCCGACCACCAAGGCCGATGAGGGGCACGACGAGTTCATCACCTTCGACGACGTGGTGAACCAGGAGGGCCGGGAGGTCGCGGAGCGGCTGCGCGACCTGACCCTCGCCGTGTACGCGCGCGGTGCCGAGCACGCGGCCTCGCGGGGCGTGATCATCGCCGACACCAAACTCGAATGGGGTTGGGACGGTGACGTTCTCACCCTCGCCGACGAGGTTCTGACCTCCGACTCGTCGCGCTTCTGGCCTGCCGACGGGTACGCCCCCGGCCGCCCCCAGCCCTCCTTCGACAAGCAGTTCGTCCGGGACTGGTCCACCTCCACCGGCTGGAACAAGGAGTACCCGGGCCCGGAGATCCCCGCCGAGATCGTCGCGGCCACGCGGGACAAGTACCGGCAGGCGTACGAACTGATCACCGGCGAGAGCTGGACGGGCGTCAGCTGACCGTCCGCCGCCGGATCCCCGGAATCGGGGCGGACACAGTGCCCGGCCGGACGGCGGAAACCGTCGTTCGCGCTCAGGCGGGCACGCGGTCGGCGGCGAGGAATTCCTCCACGTAGTTCGCCGCGCGGCGCTCCAGGGCGTCGTACTGGGCGCGGCGGGCCTCGCCCACGGCGACCTCGCTGATGGCGAGATTGCCGTCGGCGTCCAGGGTCTGGCGGCGCTCCTCGGCGTCGGGGAGCAGGCCGACCTTGGACCAGGAGAAGCCGCAGTAGTAGGCGATACCCGCGCTGAGCTGGGTGTCGAGAGCGGCTTCCATATCCGCCACCATGGGGTCCGCGGCGTCGAGGCCGCCGAGTCCCAGCCACAGGATGCGCTTGCCCGCCAGCCGCGGCTTGCTGCGGCCGTAGGCGAATCCGTAGTTCCAGACGCGGTCGATCCAGCCCTTGAGGATGGCGGGCACGCTCTGCCAGTACACGGGGAACACCGCGACCACGATGTCGGCGTCCAGAATCCGCTGCATATGACGCTGCGTCTCGGCCGAATAGGGCTTGTCGCGATTGCCCCAGTCGGGCTGGTCCTCGGTGTTCATGCGCGGGTCGAAGCCCTCGGCGTGCAGATCGAGCAGGTCGATGCGGTAACCGTCCGCCTCCAGCTGTGCGGTGGCGCGGCGGGCGATATGCGCGGTGAGCGAATCGGAGCGGTGGTGCGCGATGACGACCAGGGCGGTGCGAGTGGTGTCACTACCGTTGTGCTGCACGGGATCTCTCCTGACTGATGGCTGAATCTCTCTTGCGGTACCACCAGTCAACCGGTGATCTAATGGACGATCCATGGGAGAAACGCTCCGAAGGATAGGAGTTCGTCTACTCTGGTGTCATGGATCCGGTGAGTTCACTCCTGAATGGCATCCGCGCGGAAGGATCGGTGGTCAGCCACGCGGTGCTGGAAGCGCCGTGGACCATTCGCTTCGCCGACCGCGCCCCGCTCACCATGGTCACCGTATTGCGCGGCGGCGGCACCCTGGTGCTCGCCGATGGTAGCGAGACGCGAGTGACCAAGGGCGACACCGCCATTGTGCGCGGCCCCGAGGTCTTCCACCTCGTCGACGACGTCGCCTCGCTGCGGCGCCCGCACGTGGAGTACGAGATCGCCTGCTTCGCAGCGCAAGCCGAATGCGACGCCGAGGAGCTGAGCGGCATCCGCTGGGGCGCGGAAGCCCCCGAGGCGACCGCGCTCATCGTCGGCGCGTACCGTGCCAACGGCCGCCGACACGACCGCCTGCTCCGAGCGCTGCCGCCGGTCCTGGTGGTGCGCGAGGACCCCGAGACCTGCGATTGGATGGAATCCGCCGCCAAGGAGTGCGCCGCGCGCCCCGCCGGTTCCACCGCGATCATGGACCGACTGCTCGACTGGGCGCTGGTCTGCACCCTCTGCACCTGGTTCGACCAGGCGGGAGCGCAAGCGCCCACCCTCTACCGAGGGCTGTCCGACCCCGTGATCGCTCCGGCGCTGCAAGCCATGCACGCCAGCCCCGGCGCCCCCTGGACGGTCGCTTCCCTGGCCGCCCGCGCGGGCGTCTCGCGCGCCCTGTTCGCCAGACGCTTCACCGACCTCATGGGCCGTCCGCCGCTGGGCTATCTCACCGAGTACCGTATGGACGAGGCCGAGGAACTCCTCACCGGCACCGACTTCACCGTCGCCCAGGTCGCCAAGGCCGTCGGCTACGCCGACCCCTTCGGCTTCAGCGCCGCCTTCAAGCGCTACCGGGGCATGAGCCCCTCCGCCTTCCGCTCCGCCGCCGCCTGAGACCGCGCGGTCAGGGGGAATCCGTGGCGGTGGCGTCTCGCGCGATACCGCCACCGATCCCCCCTGATCGGCTGTCCACCTCGCGGCGGAGGCGGGCGGCGCGGAGAGTGAGGTAGTCGCGCTCGGGGAGGCTGGTGGTGCGGCGGGCGGCGGTGGTGTAGCAGGCGATGGCGGCGGCCGGGTCGCCCGCCATCTCGTGGAGGTGGCCGCGGACGGCGGCGAGGCGGTGGGTGTCGGTGAGAGTGTCGTCCAGGGGTGCGGCCATGGCTAGCCCGGCCGCCGGGCCGTGCACCATGGCGGTGGCGACCGCGCGGTTGAGGGTCACCACGGGATTGGCGGCGATCGCGTCGAGTGTGTTGTACAGCAGCAGGATTCGGTCCCAGTCGGTGTCCTCGGCACGGCGGGCCTGGGCGTGCAGGGCGGCGATGGCGGCCTGGATCTGATAGGGCCGCCGCAGGCCGCCGCCCACCGCGCGGGTCGCCAGGCGCATGCCCTCGGTGATCATGGCCCGGTCCCAGCGGGTGCGGTCCTGCTCGGCGAGCGGGATGAGTTCCCCGTTCGGACCGCTGCGGGCGGCGCGGCGGGCGTCGGTGAGCAGCATGAGCGCCAGCAGGCCGGTGACCTCGGGGTCGTCGGGCAGCTGTCGGTGGACGGCGCGGGTCAGCCGGATGGCCTCCGCTGCCAGGTCGCCACGGCGCAGGCGCGGCCCCGCCGTCGTGGTGTGGCCCTCGGTGAACATGAGGTAGAGCACGCGCAGGACGGCTCCGAGCCGGTCGTGCCAGTCACTCGTGGCCGGTGCCGAATCGCCGTCGGCGGACATGGCGAAGGGGCGTTCGACGCCGCCGAGCTTCTTCTTGGCCCGGGAGATGCGTTGCGCCATGGTGGCTTCCGGGACCAGGAAGGCACGCGCTATCTCGGCGGTGGTGAGGCCGCCGACCGCGCGCAGGGTGAGAGCGATGGCGCTGGCCGGTGGGAGGGTCGGGTGACAGCACAAAAAGCATAGGAGGAGGCTGTCGTCCTCGGCCCCGGCCCCGGGCACGTCGACCTCGAGTGTCGTGGGCACGTCCCGAAAAGCCGTGGCGCTCTCGCGATGTCGTCGCGCGACCTCGGCGCGCACGGTGTCCACCAGTCGCCGCTGGGCCACCTGGACGAGCCAGCCGCGCGGATTCTCCGGCACGCCGTCGCCCGGCCAGTGCAGGGCCGCCGCGAGCAGCGCCTCCTGCACGGCATCCTCGGCGGCGTCGAAATCCCCGAAGCGGCGCACCAGGATGCCGAGGACCTGCGGCGCGAACTCACGCAGCAGATCCTCGACCTCCGGGTCGGCATACCCCGAAACCCGTTGCACCGAGCGGGGTCGCCCGCGGCTCGCCGGTGGTGTCGGGTTCATGGCGGAGCGGCCCCGGGTCAGGCGTCGGTGGCGGGTGCGCTCATGACCGCCCGCACCTCGATGTACTCGCCGATCGGCTTCCCGCCCGGTCCGGGCGCGGCCGACGCCTTGGCGGCGATCTCGATGGCGCGCTCGGGGCTGTCCACATCCACCAGCCAGTACCCGGCCAGGAATTCCTTGGACTCGGGGAACGGGCCATCGGTCACGACCGGAGCCGAGCGCCCGTCCGAGCTGACGATCCGTGCCTCGTCGGGGCCAGCCAGCCCCTGGCCGTCGACCAGTTCACCGGATGTGGCCAGTTCCTCGCCGAGCGCCTGCTGGAACGCGATGTGCGCCGCGATCTCCTCCGGCGTCCAGTCGGACATGGCGGTGTCGCAGTACGCGGTGGCGGTGTGAGTCTTGAGCAGCATGTACTTCATGGGTCGGCTCCCTGTGTCGGTGCGCCCTCGGTGGGCGCTCTCGTGGGTAGGTCGGAGCCGTGCCCGCGTTCTCGACACACCTCGCCGCAACGTTGTGTGATGGTCGTCACAGTGGTGAGGCCGGGTCGGCGAGACGGTCCGGATCGACCGATTCGCCGCTCAGTATCAACTCTTTGATGCGATCCGTCACGTCCCAGACGTTCACATTCATTCCGGCCAGCACGCGATCGGCGCTGTCGAGCCAGCAGGCGACGAACTCCCGCGTGCCCACATCGCCGCGCACCACCACCCGTGCTTCCTGCCGCGGCGCCACATACCCGGTGTACTCCATACCGAGGTCGTACTGATCGGTAAAGAAGTAGGGCAGCCGGTCGTAGACGGCCGATTTGCCGATCATGGTCTTGGCCGCGACCTCGGGCTGATTGAGGGCGTTCGCCCAGTGCTCCACCCGGACCCGCCGTCCGAGCACGGGATGCTGCTGGTCGGCGATATCGCCGACGGCCACGATATCCGGATCGCCCGTGGCCAGGCTCTCGTCCACCAGCACCCCGCCCTCGGTGGCGAGTCCGGCGTCGGCGGCGAGTTCGATATTCGGGCGCGCGCCCACCGCGACGAGGACGGCATCGGCGTCGATGCGGGTGTCGTCGGCCAACCGCACCCCGGTGGCCTTGCCGTCGGCGGTGAGGATCTCCGCGACCCGCACCTCGGTGCGCAGGTCCACGCCGTGGGCGCGGTGCAGGTCGGCGAAGACCTCGCCCATCTCGGGGCCGAGCACCCCCTTCAGCGTGGTCGACTCGGCTTCCAGCAGCGTGACCTCGACTCCGGCATTGCGGGCGGCCGCGGTGACCTCGAGGCCGATCCAGCCGCCGCCGATCACGGCCAGTCTGCCCGCCGAGCCGAACAGCGACAGCAGCGTGTCGGAATCCTCGATGTGGCGCAGCGTGTGCACGCCCTCGGCATCCATGCCCGGCACCGGCAGCTTGCGCGGGCGGGAGCCGGTGGCCAGCGCCAGCTTGTCGTAGGGGAGTGTCGTACCGTCCGGCAGCGCAACGGTTTTGGTGGTGCGGTCGATGGCGGTGACGGTGGTGCCGAGCATGACCTCGATGTGGTGGTCGCGGTACCACGACGCCGGGTCCACGGTGAAGTCGGGCAGCGACTTCTTACCCAGCAGATGCTCTTTGGACAGCGGCGGTCGCTCGTAGGGCAGATGCTCCTCGGCGCTGATGAGGGTCACCGTGCCGTCGAAATCATTGGCGCGCAGGGCTTCCGCGAGCTTGGCCGCCGCCAGCCCCCCGCCTGCGATGACGAACCTGGATGCTGTGGTCAATGCCGACACCTCCCTGCGACGCGAATGCTGCGGGTGTTTACGACGGGACTTTCTCCGACCCTAACGCGCATCCGTGTGCGCTCGGAGGAAATATCGGCACAATCGCGCATTGTTGCCACTGGTATGGCCGTGCCCGCCCCCCGAAAGGACTTCCCGTGAGCAAGAAGGACACCGTCGACTTCTGGTTCGACCCGCTGTGCCCGTGGTGCTGGATCACCTCCCGCTGGATCCTCGAGGTCGAGCAGGTCCGCGATATCGAGGCACGCTTCCACGTCATGAGTCTGGCGGTGCTCAACGAGGACCGGGAGGATCTGCCCGAGCAGTACCGGGAACTCATGGCCAGCGCCTGGGGTCCGGTCCGCGTCGCCATCGCCGCCGCCCAGGATCACGGCGACAAGATCCTCGCTCCCCTCTACACCGCCATGGGCACCCGCATTCACGACCGGCGCGCCGAGTACGAGCGGGAATCCACCGCGGCGACCCTCGAGGCCGTGATCGCCGACGCGCTCACCGAGGTGGGGCTGCCCGCCGAACTGGCCGCCGCCGCCACCTCCGCCGACCACGACGAGGCCCTGCGTGCCAGCCACCACGCGGGTATGGACAAGGTCGGCAAGGATGTCGGCACCCCCACCATCCACGTCAACGATGTAGCGTTCTTCGGCCCGGTGCTCTCCCGCATCCCGCGCGGTGAGGAGGCGGGCAAGGTCTGGGACGGCGTCGTGGCCCTCGCCTCGTACCCGCACTTCTTCGAACTGAAGCGCACCCGCACCGAGGACCCGGTCTTCGACTGACGGCCCGCCGCCGCGCGCCCGCCCGCCTGCCGAACAGGGCGGGCCGCGCCGAACTGCGCACACCCGCACGGCATTGCCGCTGCGGCCGACTACCGGGACAGCGGCAACGCCATGCGGGTGCTCGGTGGCGGCGGGGCGCGTACCGCTGGCCGATCGGCGATCGCACCACGGTAGACGGGTGGCGTGCGGTAGCGCCGCCATCGCGAGCCGGTTGCCGGGTCGCTGTGTGCCGCGTGTCAGGCGGGATGGGCTCGTGCGCTACGGCTTTCGGTCGGTCGCTGGAATACCGTGGTCGGTCCACCGGGACGGTCTGCGGATGTCGGTGGCAGCGGATAACGACCGGTTGCCGGGTGGCCGGGGGCAGCGGGTGGTTGCGGGTACGCGCCGGAGGCGGGCTGCTGGTCGCCGCGAGCGGTGTGATCGTGCTGGTAATCGCTGGTCGCGGTGCCCTGCGGGTGGCTCGTCGCGGGTGGCGGGGGGTAACCCGTGGTCATCGGTGGCGACCCGTAGCTGCCGGTCGCGGGGAGTGGCGGATAGCCCGTGGCGATCGGCGACGGCCCGTACCCGCCGGTTGGGTAGCCGCCGTACGGCGGGGTCGGGTGACCACCGCCGCCGGGGGTGGCGCCGAGCATCGGGCCGTGGTGGGTCGGTGGGGTGGGGCGGAGGAAGAGCCTGCCGTGGCGGCTGCGGTCGCGCAGCGCCCACATGCGCCAGGTCAGTACCGGGTGGCTGGACATGGCGTTGACGATCCACACCATGAAGCCCTTCTCCCGGGCGGCGCGGTCGGCCATTTCGTCGAAGCCGACCAGTGCGTTGAGGTACTTGCCCGCGGCGAGGGTCTGCATGGCCCCGGGGGCGCCGGTGTGCCGGTTGCAGTAGCCGTGATTGTCGGCGGTGTACTCCTGCGATCGGATGAGCGAGTTGCCGAGGATCGGCAGGAACGGCACCAGGAACATGCCGAGCTGCCGCCAATAGGACACATGTCCTGCGGCGATATGCCCCACCTCGTGGCCGATGATGAAGGCCAGCCCCTCGGGATCGCGGGCCTTGCCGCCGATTTCGAACAGGTCGCTGTAGACCACCACGAACCGCCGGAAGCCGTGCCCGGAGGCGAAGGCGTTGATGGCGCCATTGCCGAGCAGTACGTAGGCGTCCGGCACCTGGGTCATCCCGAACCTGGCGGCTGCCTCCTGCACCATCCGGTACCCCTCGGGGAACTGGGTGGGCGACATCTTCACGGCGTTGAGCCGCATGGTCGCGTAGTTCATGCCACGGCCGAGCCACAGCAGCACCGGCGCGGTCAGCAGGATCAGCACGTACTCGTTGATCGCCCCGACCAGCAGGAACAGAATCGAGAAGAGGTACGCGAAGCTGGTCAGCACCACCACGATCACCAGCAGCGGTATCTCCCAGCTGTGCCGGGCGGGCATGCCGAACGGCGAGAGGCCGCGCGTCCCGTCGTGCGGCGGAACCCGCGGCGGCGAGTACCCGGTCTGCGGGGCCCAACCGGGCGGACCGACCTTGGGATTCCACCCGGCCATCCCGGTGACCGGATTCCACGCGGCCGGGTGCGGGGTGGTCGGCGGTGTCGCGCCCCCGGCATCCGGTGGCGCTGGCATCGACTGCGGTCGATCATCGGACGTCATGGGCTGAACTTTAGGCAGTCCTGCCGTCGGCCGGTCGGTCCAGCGGGCGGGTCATCCCCGGGCGCGTCGGCTCCGGGCGGCCTGACACAATCGCAGCCATGCGCGTATACCTGGGTGCCGATCATGCCGGCTTCGAACTGAAGAACCACGTCAAGGAACACCTGCGGGCGGCCGGTCACGAGGTCGTCGACTGCGGTGCGCTCGAGTACGACGCTCTCGACGACTACCCGGCCTTCTGCATCGAGGCCGCCCGCCGCACGGTCGCGGATCCGGGCAGCCTGGGCCTGGTGTTCGGTGGCAGCGGCAATGGTGAGCAGATCGCCGCCAACAAGGTGCCGGGCGCTCGCTGCGCCCTGGCCTGGAGCGTGGAGACCGCGCAGCTGGCCCGCCAGCACAACAACGCCCAGCTGATCGGCATCGGCGGCCGCATGCACAGCACCGAGGAGGCGCTCGCCATCGTGGACGCCTTCCTCGCCACCCCGTGGTCGGAGGAGGAGCGCCACCAGCGCCGCATCGACATCCTGGCGGAGTACGAGAAGACCGGCGTCGCGCCCGAGGTGCCCGCGTACTGAGCCGTCCGACCGACGCGCCCCCTCCGACTCGGAGCGGGGCGCGTCATCGGTTGTCCGGCAACGAGTTCCATGGAGAGGATGCGGATCACCCGTGCCTGAGGGACATACGCTGCATCGTTTGGCGAAGGCGCACAACAAGCGTTTCGCCGGGGGAGTGGTGCGGGTGTCGAGCCCGCAGGGACGATTCGCCGAGGGCGCGGCACTGGTGGACGGCCAGGTGCTGACCAAGGCCGACGCCTGGGGCAAACACCTGCTGCACCACTACGATTCGGGCCTGGTCGTGCACGTGCACCTGGGTCTCTACGGCAAATTCACCGAATCCCCACTGCCCCTGGGCGAACCGGTCGGTGAGGTCCGTATGCGTCTGGTCGGCGCGGGTCGCGGCGGCGAACCCCACGGCACCGATCTGCGCGGCCCGGCCGCGTGCGAGGTGCTCCTCGAACCCGAGGTCGACGCCCTCACCGCCCGGCTCGGCCCCGACCCGCTGCGCCGCGACGCCGACCCCGACCGGGCCTGGCACCGCATCCACCGTTCCCAGCGCCCGATCGGCGCGCTGCTCATGGACCAGAAGGTGATCGCCGGGGTCGGGAACGTCTACCGTGCGGAAGTGCTTTTCCGCCACAACATCTCACCGCAGCGCCCCGGCATGCAGCTCGCCCATGACGAATGGATGGCCATGTGGGCCGACCTCGTCGACCTCATGAAGGTGGGTGTCCGACGCGGCGTGATGGTGGTGGTTCGCCCCGAACATGACCACGGTGCACCGTCTTACGCCCCCGATCGCCCCCGCACCTACGTGTACCGTCGCGCGGGCGAACCCTGCCGTCGCTGCGCGACCACGGTCCTGCACGCGGTCATGGAAGGCCGAAACCTGTTCTGGTGCCCTACCTGTCAACAGGCCTGAAGAATTCCTGTGGCTACCCATCCTCGCGCGCACAGTTGATGGGCGATCGGCGTACGAAGCGGTGCGGTCGCGATGAAGTATCCCGACTACCGAATGTATGACGGTATACTGCAGGTATGTCCGATATGACCACTATCAAGGTGCCCAAAGCTGTCCGGGATCGACTGCTGGAGGTTGCGACGTCGAAAGGCGTGACCCTCGGGCAGGCGCTCGATCATCTGCTCAGCACGGTAGGTGCGCGTCCGAAACCCACCGTCGGGGGTTACCGCAGTCAGCGTCCACTCTCGGCCGAAGAGATCGACCGAGAGCTTGGCCGGGGCTTCGGGGCCTAGATGACGATAATTGTCGACACGAGTGCAATCCTCGCCTTGTTCGACGAGGCGTACGCCGAGCACAAACAACTGGCGCAAATCATCGCTGAAGCCGATGAGCGACTTGTGATTTCGCCGATGGTTGTCGCCGAGGCGGATTACATGCTCTCCACCCGACTCGGGTCCCGCGCGGCGCACGACTTCGCCTCCGACGTGGCCGGCGGCGCGTATGACCTGGCGGCGTGGACATCCAACCATCACGCTGCGGCTCTGACCATCCTCGACCATTACAGCCAGGACTACGTCGGGATCACGGATGCCTCGAATGTGGTTATCGCTGATCGAGAGCGTACCGACCGGATCATGACGCTCGACCAGCGCCATTTTCGGACGCTACGCCCGTTGTGGGGCTTTGACAGCTTCGTTCTCTTGCCATATGACTCCTAGTCGAAACCGGGCGGGGCCATCCGGGACGATCTGCTCGAGCTCCTGAAGGTCGGCGTCCGGCGCGGTGTCATGGTCGTGGTCCGGCCCGAACACGGCCACGGGCGCCCTCCTATGCGGCCGACCGCGCCCGGCCTACGTCTACCGCCGCCAGGGTAAACCTGCCGTCTGTGCGGAACCACCGTCCGGCATAAACCTGTTCTGGTGTCCGGGGTGTCAGCCCAGCTGAGGTCCGCTGGTGATCTTGTCCCGAGGATTCGTGCCAACGGAAATAGTGGCGTTTCAAGTCGGTGGCCCGCTGATACCTTCGGCCGGTCACGATCCGACTTCGAAAGGTGGCAGTGTGTTCCGTTCGGCATCGAAAATCATGGTGGCGGTAGGCGTCGCACTCGCCCTGGGCTGCTCTCCGGCAGTGGCGTCCGCCGCGCCCGCACCGGCCGAGTCCGTCGCCGTCCCACAGCCTTCCACCGGTTCCGCCGCGGCGGACCTCACGCGGATCCTGCTGCGGTGCCTGATGACCGGGTCCTCGGTCGTCCCCGGAGATTCGATGGGTTTCCCGGGGCTGTGCGCGTAGAGGGACGCTGCGTGTAGAGAGTCGCTGACGTGGTCGCGCTAGTCGTTCGCGACCACCGATCGGCCGTCGCGCAGTACCGCGTCGACGGCGCGCAGTGCGCCGATGTCGCTGAGCGGGTCGCCGCGCACGATGAGCAGGTCGGCGGCGCGGCCCGGTGCGATGACGCCGATGGTGTCGGCGCGCAGGGCGGCCGCCGGGGTGACGGTGGCCGCGGTGATGGCCTCGTGCGGCGTGAGGCCCGCTGCCACCAGGAGTTCGATCTCGCGCAGGAGGCCCTCTCCGGCGTGGACTCCCGGCATGCCCGCGTCGCTGCCCGCGATGACGCGGCCGCCCGCGTCGCGGAACTCGCGCAGGCGTTCGTAGATGGCCTTCCTGGTCTCCTCGTCGAAGCCGAAGTCGGTGACCGCGAGGGTCGGTGCGAGCGTGATCCCGTGCTGGACCAGGAGTTCGGGGTAGCCGTCCGGCCAGCCGTCGCGGACGCCGCGCGGTTCCAGGTGGTCGAGGCCGTCGACGCCGGCGGCTACCAGGTCGTCAAGGTCTTCGCGAGTTCCCCAGTGCGCGAAGACCTTCGTGTCGTGCCGGTGCGCCTCGTCGATGATGGCGGCCAGGATGTCGGGTCGGATCGGTTCCAGGACTTTGCGTTCCGGGTTGCCGCGTTCCTGGATCACCTTGATCAGGTCGACCGGATCGTCCCCGGTGACGAGGGCGCGTACCATCTCGCGCGCCTCCTCGGGGCTGCTCGGCACCCGGACCGCATCCGAATTCCGCTCCAGGCCGAAGGTCGCGATGGGATGGCCGCCGGGCGTGGTGAACATCGGCCCCGCGATGAGCAGCCGCGGGCCCTCCAGTTCACCCTCGGCGATCTCGCGACGGAAGTCGTGCACCCAGGCGTTTTCGTCGCCCATGCTGCGCACGGTGGTGACCCCGTGGCGCAGGAAGTCCTTCCGCTTGCCCGGGTAGTAGCGGACCCAGTCGGCCACGACACCCGGCATATCCCAGAAACCGATCTCCTCCCCACGCTCCCGCTCCGGTGAACTCAGATGCACATGGGAGTCGATCAGCCCGGGCAGGACGGTACGGCCGGACACATCCCGGCGCTCGGCGTCGGACGGTACCTCCACATCCGGCCCGGCCGCGACGATCACACCGTTCTCGATGATCACCGTCGCATTCGCCACCGGGTTCAGTTCGGGTCCCAGCAGGACCGTGCCGCCGGTCAGCGCGAGCCGCCCGCTCTGCGCCGGCCCGGCCTTGTACAGCGTGAGCCGGTAGAACGCGTACCCCGCCACCACCGCCACCAGGAGCGCGACGACCAGGAAGATCAGCGGATAGAGCACCCAGCGTCGGAGTCCGCGTCGCAACGCCACCATGGCAATCCAGCCTCCTCGCGATATCTTTAACTGCTCAGTTAGTTAATGATAGATTGCCTGACGTGGCCCGAACTGTCGACCCGAATCGTGTAGCCGAACGGCGGGCGCGCATCACCCGGGCCGCGGCGGAGCTGTTCGCGGCGCAGGGGTACGAGCGCACCACCGCCGCGCAGATCGCGCGCGCGGCCGGGCTCACCTCGGGGTCCGTCTTCTACTACTTCCGCGACAAGGCGGCGGTCTTCCGGTCGATCTTCGAGCAGTCGCTGCCGGAGCACGCCGAGCTGTACGATCGGCATCTCGACCGCGCCGACTGTTTCGCGGCGATCCTCGATGTGGTCGACGGTCTGGCGGCGGAGGCGCTGGATCCGGTGGCGCCGGGGCTGATGGTGGAGTTGCTGCGCCGGTTGGATCAGGACGAGGAACTCGCCGGGGTGGTCGCCGAGGACACCCGGCGCAGTGCCGAGGTGCTGACGACGCTGCTGGAGCGGGGGATGGTTGCGGGACAGCTCGATCCGGGCTTCGATGCGGCCGCTACCGCCCGCTGGATACTGTCGGTCGTCGACGCGGCATTCCTGAATATCGATCCGGAGCATCCCGAGGATCCGCGGCCGTTCGTCCGCGCCACCGTCGCGCGGCTGCTGCGGCCGATCGGGTCGACGGGCCGGTAGCGGCGGCCGCGTTGCGCGGGTCGGTCAGAAACCGCCGTCGAATCCCCCGGAATCGAAACCGCCGGAATCGAATCCACCATCGGATCCGCCGGAACCGAAACCGCCGTCGTAGCCGCCGGAGTCGTAGCCGCCGTCGTAGCCACCCGGTTCGTCGTAATACCCTGCGTCGCCCTGACTTCCGGTCTCCAAGCCCGCCTGGAACCCGTCGCCATAGCCGTGCTCGAAGGCGGCCGCGTCGTAGCCCACCCCCGACATGCCGCTGAAGAGCGCGTCGAACAGCAGCACCGAACCGACACCCCACGCACCCGCCACAAGTGCTGTCTTCCACCAGGGTTCGGAGTACCAGCCCGCGGGTACGGGTCGCCCGGCGACGCGTCCGCCCGGGTAGTAGTTCGGGGTGCGCGGCGACGGTGTCGGGGAAGCCTCGATGCGGCGGCCGTCGAGTTCGACCACGCGGTCCTCGCTGACCTTGCCCGCCGTGCGCTGGCCGTCCAGTTCCGGAATCGCCGGTCCCGGATCGAGTCCCATGGCGGTGCGGGCGGCACGCACGTAGTACAGCCCCTCCAACGCGGTCTCCTTGGCGAGTCGCGCCTGGGCGGGTGTCCGCGCCTGCTCGATCTGCGCACCCGCCGCGTTGAAACGCTCCCCGGCATCGGCCAGGGCTTGTTTCGCGGCCGCGTCGCTGCCGGTGAGGTTGTAGACCTGTCCGCCGAGGCGGTCGATGACGCGGCGGGCGTCGGCCTTCGCATCGGCCAGCCGGGTGGCGGTCCGGGACCGTTGCGCGACGACCATCACCACACCCAGGATGATGACCATCGCGATCAGCAGAATCAGTACCGTAGCCACGTTTTCCAGGGTACGCGGCGGGAATTGCCTGCTATTTGCTGTTCGTGCGCGGCGGCTCGTTCACCCGGCCACGGCGGCGTAGCCCGCGCGGTTTCCCCCCGGCTCTGGCTCCTCGGCGTCCAGCTCCGACACCGCGAACTGCCGCTTACCCGCGGTCTTGGCCGAGTACATGGCGCGGTCGGCGCTGCGTAGCAGATCGGAGAAGTCGCAGTCGCGATCCGGCGGGCAGAACGCGGTGCCCACACTCGCCGAGACCGGCACCGATCCGGCGATCGAGGCCACGGGTTCGCACAGCGCGGCCAGCACCCGCATGGCCAGCTCGCCGAGCGTATTGCGCCGCGACGGCACGGCCAGCACGAATTCGTCGCCGCCGTACCGGCAGATCACCGCCTCCGGCGGGCAGGTCGCGCGCAGCCGCTGTGCGATGGCCACCAGCACCTCGTCGCCCACCGCGTGGCCGTAGTTGTCGTTGATCTGCTTGAAGTCGTCCAGGTCGATGAGCAGCAGCCCCACCCCTCGTGCCGGGTCCGCCGCCATCAACCGCACCCGCTCCTGCAACAGTGACCGGTTCGCCAGATCGGTCAGGGCATCGTGGGTGGCCTCGTGCCGCAAGCGGTGCTGGAGTGCGGCGATCTCCTGGACCCGCACCGACACCGCCTCGGTGAGGTTGCGTTCCTGCTGCGCGAGGGCGCGCTGTTGCAGCTCCTCGGCGTAGCTGTCGATGGCCTGGCTGGCCACGAACATCCAGCGGGTGGCGAGCAGCGATCCGTGTTCGCCGGGCGCGAGCCCGAGCAGCGCGCGGCTGGCGGGCGCGAGCATGCGGGTGCTCTCCAATGGTGGCGCGGCGAGGCGGCGGCCGATGGTTCGTGCGGCGAGCACCGGAAACGGTTCGGACGCGGCCAGTTCCATGAGGTCGTCGATGACGTCGGCGAAGACGGCCTCCAACTCCTCCGGCGGCATGGCCGGAACGGCACCGGTTCCATTGCCCCCCGCGTATACCGTCCGTACCCATTCCCTGGTGGTTGCCGCGATCATCGTGGCGGTCCGTGCGTCGAGTCGGATGGGCATGCGCTCACTCCGCGCCGACGCGGTCGGAATCCAGGCCGAGGCTGTCGCTCCGGGCCCTCCGGCCGGTCACACCCTTCGGTTCGTGCTCACTCGGTTCGTGCTCACTGCTACGCGGTCGGTCACACCATACTCGGCGCATGCTCACCGCCCCCTTTCCAGATACCCCCGTCCGGACAAAAAGGATCCTAGCAAGCCACTCGGCATCGAAAACCCAAGTTCTGGAACGGGTTCGCGATACCTCGCGAATGGCGAACGGTTGGGTGATCGGTGAACGACACCGCCGTGTTACATCCGATTTTCGCGTGTCTTCCGCGACGCGCCGAGGGGCGGCGCGAACTCTCCGGAGAGCTCACAACGAACCGGACGTTCTCTTGGTGCTGATCACGAGCACCGACCCCGCCACGCCCATCGGACAGGCCGATGACGAGCCTGATTGGCATTTCCGGAGTGAGGTTCGGTACAGTCTCTTCCGCACACGACAAACGGTGCTCGCACCGAGTCGTCGCGCCGTGCGGGTGTAGTTCAATGGTAGAACCTCAGCCTTCCAAGCTGATGGTGCGGGTTCGATTCCCGTCACCCGCTCTGACCGGGGTTTCTCCCGTTCGGTGGGGTAGGCCCGGCGGATCCGCCGGGCGATAACGGGGTGTAGCGCAGCTTGGTAGCGCATCCGCTTTGGGAGCGGAGGGTCGCAGGTTCAAATCCTGTCACCCCGACCACACATCACATCGGAACCCGGATTCCCGGCTGTTGAGCCGCACCTATCGGTCCGTCGGCCGTAGCGCGATCAGGAATCCCACCGCCGCGGCGATCGAGGCCAGCGTCCGTGCGTGATTCCACCGGATCCATGCCGTGAACAGTTCGTCCCACCGCGCCGCGGCATCGGCTCCCGCGGGGTCGAGCGCGTCCACCGCCGCGCTGATGGGGACGTTGGCCGCACCCGTGATGACCACCGCGGCGAGCAGGAACGCGCTCGCCGCGGCGAGGATCCACGGCGAGGTCGAACGATTCCACTTCATGAGCGCTCGAACCGCGAGCACGGCGCACAGCCCGGCGGTGGCGTACATCATCAGCATCAGCGGCGGCTGGATCGCGGTGCGGTCGAAGGCTTGCATGGCCTCGATCCCCTGTGCGGCAGGCAGTTCCCGCACACCGGGCATGACGACGAAGGAGAAATCGAAGAACACTCCGCCGGTGACCGCCGTGCCGATCGCCGCCGCGGAGAGCAGCCAGCGGTCCAGACCTCGCGGCCGCCCGGTTCGCCGGTCCGGCGGCGAGCCCCGCCCGCTCATGATGGCCGCATTCCGGTGAGGGCTGCCCGCTCCGGGGCGCCTGTCGTATCCGTCATAGGACAAGCACATCAGTCGAGGACGGAATGCTCCATCGCTCAGGCGCGCGCGGGCATACGGCATCGTCTTGGCTCGAAGGTTCGGCCGGGAGGATGCGGCGGTCGAGGAGGCGTGCTCCGGAAGGTGGGGGAGTGGCGGCCCCCTCATGTGCCGCCACCCACTGTCCCGTACCCGACTCTCGCATCGAGAAATCGTGTGGCCCAGTGATTCAATGCATCGTTCATCTGAAATTCGCCGCCCGGTAGCTCGGCGCGTCGGGCGTTGGGGTGCAACGAAGTTCGAGGGGTGGGGATGGTACGGCGAAACCCACCCGCGGTGAGGTGCGGGTGGGTTCGGTGGACCGCTGTCGCGAAAAGAGTTCGGCGACAGGAGAAGCGGGATCTGTTCCGGCTCGGTTGCCCAGCGCGTTGGTTCGGCTCGGTCCGTTGGACCTACTTCGCCGGTTCGGCCGGTGCCGGGGCGGCCGGCTGGGCCTTGGGCTTGTCGGCCCACTTGGTGGTGCCGTCGGGGGCCTGGACGGTGGTGAGGTATTCGATGCCGGTGGCGATGAGGGCGGGGCCGCCCGCGACGATGGTGCCGACGATGCCGCCCACGCTCGCGCCGGTGGCGAGCCCGCCGATGCAGCCCGCGACCAGGGTCGCCACACACCCGATGGTCGCGCCGATGGCGGTGCCGACGAAGCCGCCGATGGCGGTCGCCAGGCCGAAGTGGGTGGACAGATTGTTGAGGGCGCGTTGGTTCTCGACCTCGGAGGCGACGGGCTTGACGGCCAGGGGCTGCGAGATGTCCAGTCCGGCGGGCTTTTCCGGGGTGAGCCGCAGTACCGTGTCGTCCTCGTCCAGGTCGGGCCGCACGGGGACGGAGACCTCGCCGAAACGGAAGTCGAGTGGCAGCGTGACCGCCACGGCGCCGGTGGCGTCCTTGACGTCGACGATATCGACCGTGTGCGCGGGGTCGGCGGCGGAGCCGTCGGTGCGGACCAGGGCGCCGTCCCGCTCCGTCAGGCGTTCCACACCGCCGTCTTCGAGCCTGGTTCCCTTGGACAGTTCGAAGGTCCCACCTTGGAGAATGGTGACGACCGTCTTGTCGACCAGCTTGGTCGAATACGCGAGCTTCGGCGTCTCGGGTTGCTGGGCGTGTGCCGGTGCCGCTCCGAGAGTGAGTGCGCCGATCACCAGGGTGGCTGCCGCGGTGGTGCTGCGGAACTCCATGCGGTATTCCAATCATCAGGTGTCTGCGAGCGAACGCATGGCAGCCTAGTGGAACCTGTCGCAGGTCAGGCCATTTCATACCGACCCGCCCCATTTGTCGTGAAGCTCCTGTCCCAATCCTTGGGATTGTCCCCGGGCCCTGGCACACTGCCCGCATGACCAGGTACAGCGCAGGCGTCCTGTTGTTCCGCCGCACCCCCGACCTGGAGGTGCTCATCGCTCATATGGGCGGCCCCTTCTGGTCCCGCAAGGACGCCGCCGCCTGGTCCATCCCCAAAGGTGAATACGACCCGGAGACCGAGGACGCCGCCGCTGCCGCCCGCCGCGAATTCACCGAGGAACTCGGGCTACCCGTACCCGATGGCGACTGGATCGCCCTCGGCGAGGTGGCCTACGGCAGCGGCCGCAGCCGGAAACAGCTGAGCGCCTGGGCGATCGAGGCCGATCTCGACCCCGACTCGATCACCCCGGGCACCTTCGAGATGGAGTGGCCGCCCCGCTCCGGCCGCCTCGCCTCCTTCCCGGAAGTGGATCGCGCCGCATGGTTCCCGCCCGAGGCGGCCCGCGACCGGCTGATCGCCGCCCAGCGCGCCTTCCTCGACCGGCTCGCCGAACTGGCGGTTCAGTAGCCGATGGTGAGGCGGTCCTTCGGGCCGACACCGCCGGGCGACTGAGCGCCCGGCGGTCGGTCACAGCCGGGGGTCGATCGGTTCGGTCTCCAGGGCCAGCACCGCGAAGACCGCCTCGTGGACGCGCCACAGGGGTTCCCCGCCGACGAAGCGGTCCAGGGACTCCAGGCCGAGGGCGTACTCGCGCAGGGCCAGGGAGCGTTTGCCGCCGAGGGCGCGCTGGCGCAGGCGCTTCAGGTTCTCCGGGCGCTGGTATTCCGGGCCGTAGATGATGCGGAGGTACTCCGGGCCGCGGCATTTCACGCCGGGCTGGACCGGGCGGTTGCTGCGGGTGCCGGTGCCGGTCACGAAGGAGCCGAGCGGCTTGACCACCATGCCCTCGCCGCCCGCTGCGGTGAGCTCGGTCCACCAGGCGGTCGCGGCCGCCTCGCTGCCGCCTGGGCACGCAGCGGCTGCGATACCCACAGCGGCCGAGTCGGTGGCCGCTGTCACAGGACGGGTGAAGCCAGCGGGCGAGCCGTCGGCTGCCGTGGCCGGACCGGTGGCCGCTGGGGCGGAGTTGGTGGCGGCTACGGCCGGACCGGTGGCTGTCGTTGCTGTATCGGTGGCGGCCGCGGTCGCGTCGGTCGCCGTGCCCGCGGGGGCGAGATGCACGATCATGCGGCGGGTGGGCGTGAACAGCTCCGGGTCGGCGGCGATGAGACGGTCGATGCGCTCCAGGTGCCAGTCGTGGTCGCGGAGGGCGTGATTCGCGCCCTCGGCGGCCAGCAGCTGGAACGGGGCCAGGCGGACTCCGGCGAGGCCGTCGGTGGCCCAGCAGTAGCGGCCGTAGGCCGTGGTGAATGCCTCCGCGTCGGTGCGGCGGTCGCTGGTGCGGGCGGCCAGGTCACCCACCTCGAGACCGCGCGCCACCGCCGCGGCGAGCACGGATTCGGCGGCACCCAGCGAGGCCCGCGCCGCCGCGCCCACCGCCGCGTACTGGGAGCGCAGCAGGCCGAGCGCCTTGGCCGACCAGGGCAGCAGTTCGGTGTCGAGCAGCAGCCAGTCGGAGGCCAATTCCTCGAACAGGCCCGACTTCTCGGCCGCCGCGCGGATCCGGGCCAACAGGGCCTCGGTGTCCGCCGGGGCGTCGAAGAACGGTCGTCCGGTGCGGGTGTACACCGCGCCGGTACTGCCGTCGTCGATGCCGAAGCGGTCGCGGGCGACGTCGGCCGAGCGCGCCACCACGACCACGGCGCGCGAACCCATGTGCTTCTCCTCGCACACCACGGTCGCCACGCCCTCGGAGCGGTAGTAGTCGAACGCCTCCGCCGGATGCTCGAGGTAGCCGTCGGCGGCCGAGGTGGCGCACGGGGACATGGTCGGCGGCAGGTACACCAGCCAGCGCGGATCGATGGCGAACCGGCTCATCACCTCGAGCGCCGCGGCGGCGGCGTCCTCCTGCACGCCGACGCGGTCCAGGTAGCGTGTCTGCACCACCCGGCGGCCCAGCACATCGTCGAGATCCAGGACGCCCGGATCGCGGCGCACCGCCTCGGTCGCCCCACCCGGATCCTGGAGCGGGCGGGCCGGTTCGAACCACACCTGTTCCGCCGCGACCGAAACCGTCTCCTTCTCCGGGTAGCGCAGGGCGCTGAGCTGGCCGCCGAACACCGCACCGGTATCCAGGCACAGGGTGTTGTTCACCCACCGCAAACGGGTGACGGGGGTGTGCCCGTACAGCACCATGGCCCGGCCGCGATAGTCGTCCGCCCACGGGTAGCGGACCGGCAGCCCGTATTCGTCGGTCTCGCCGGTGGTTTCGCCGTACATGGCGAACGAACGCACCCGGCCCGAGGCGCGGCCCTGGTACTCCTCCTTCAGACCCGCGTGGGCCACGACGAGTCGGCCGCCGTCGAGGACGTAGTGGCTGACCAGGCCGCGGCACCACTCGTGCGCGGCCTTGCGGAACGCGTCGTCCTCGGCCGCCAGCTGTTCCAGGGATTCGGCCAGGCCGTGTGCGAGCTTGACCTTGCGGCCGTCCAGGGCGCGCACCAGTTTGAACTCGTGGTTTCCGGTGACGCACAGCGCGTTTCCGGCGGCCACCATGCCCATGACGAGCCGCAGCACACCCGGGGTGTCCGGGCCGCGGTCCACCAGGTCGCCGACGAATACCGCGGTGCGCCCGTCGGGGTGGCGGGCGTCCACCGGGCGGCCGTGCTCATCGCGGGAGAGCCGGTAGCCGAGCGTGTCCAGCAGGGTTTCCAGTTCGGATCGGCAGCCGTGCACGTCGCCGATCACATCGAACGGGCCGGTGAGATCGCGGCGGTCGTTCCACAGGCGTTCGTTCACGATCGACGCGGCGTCGATCTCGGCGACGCCGCGCAGGATGTGCACCTTGCGGAAGCCCTCGCGTTCCAGGTGGCGCAGGCTGCGGCGCAGATCGCGCTGCTGGCGGACCACGACGTGCTTGCCCAGGTGGGCGCGATCGGGGCGCAGCGTGTTGCGTTCCAGGCACACCGCGTCCGGGACGTCGAGCACGATGGCCACGGGCAGTACGTCGTGGGCGCGGGCCAGTTCGATCAGTTCCTTGCGGGCCTGCGGCTGCACATTGGTCGCGTCCACCACGGTGCGCAGGCCGCGACGCAGCCGCACGCCGGCGATGTGGTGCAGCAGGGCGAAGGCGTCGGGCGTGGCGGACTGATCGTTCTCGTCGTCGCTGACGATGCCGCGGCAGGCGTCCGAGGACACGATGGCGGTGGAGCGGAAGTGCTTGCGCGCGAAGGTGGATTTACCGGAGCCGGTACTGCCGATGAGGACGACGAGCGCGAGTTCCGGAATGGACAGCTCGGTCATGACGCGACTCCTTTCGTATCGTCGGTGGCGGGTCGGGTGAACACCGCCATCTGGGTGGGTGGGCCGAGGGTGTCGTCCTCGGGGCCGATGGGAACGAAACGCACCGCATAGCCGTAGGTTTCGGCGACGCCGTGCGCCCACGCGGCGAATTCGCCGCGGCTCCACTCGAAGCGGTGGTCGGCGTGCCGGAACTTGCCCGCGGGCAGGCCCTCGTAGAGCGAGTTGTACTCGCCGTTGGGGGTGGTGACGAGTACGGCTCCCGGTGCGGCGGAACCGAATACGGCGTGTTCGAGCGCGCGCAGCCGGGAGGCGTCGACATGCTCGATCACCTCCATGAGCACCGCCGCGTCATACCCGCGCAGCGACGCGTCGGTGTAGGTCAGCGCGCCCTGGCGCAGACTCACCCGCCGCGCCTGCCACTCCGGCAGCCGCGCCATCCGCCGCTTGGCGATATGCAGCGACCGCACGGCCACATCCACGCCCACGATCTCGGTGAACGCCCGATCCGCCACGAGTTCCCGCAGCAGCGCGCCCTCACCGCAGCCGAGATCGAGCACCCGCTGCGCCCCGACCTCGTGCAGCGCACGGATGACGGCGACGCGCCGCGTGACCGCCAGCGACGGCGGGCGCGGCTCCGTCCCGGCCGCAGCGGCTCCGGTCGCCGCGTCAGCGCTGGTGGCGCACCGCACCTCCGTGCCCGGCGTGGCTATGTCCGGTACGGAGGCGTCCGGTGCGGAGGCGTCCGGTGCGGCCGAGGGGCCCGTACCGGATGTCACGTCCTTGCGCGCGGTGGTGTTCTCCCGAGCTCCGGCTACCGGCACCGGCTGCGTCGACGCGCCGTGCCGAGGGGTGGCGGTCGGCGTGGTTTCCGCTGCGGTGGAGAGTGTTTCAGCCGCTGCAACCGCCTCGGCCGGTTCAACCCCGAGCTCCAGTGGTGCGGGCGCAGCCGCTGCCGTGGTCCTACCGGTCGTCCCCCTGTGGTGTGGTGCGGACGCGATGGAGGCCGGTGGCGATGTGGCGACGGCGGGCTGGAAGTTCTGAACCGGGGAACTCCCGCCGGTGGAATGCGCGGCGTCGGTGCTGTGCGCGGCACCCGTGGCGTTCCCGGCGTCATCTCCTCCCGCCACGTGTGCAGCGCTCTCGGATTCGGTCGCGTCGTCGAGGTTCTCCTCGATCGCGCCCAACTCCTCCGGTTCCAGGTCGTCCACCTCGGCCAGGCGCGCCAGGGCGGCGCGGACCAGGGTGTGGCGGCGGGAGAGGTAGCGGCGGGTGATCCATTCGCGTTCCGGGTGGTCGGCGAGCCAGCCCGCGCCGAAGCGCAGCAGTTTGTCGATCTCGGTGGTGTCGAGCCAGTAGTGCTTGCTGCCGTCCAGGACGGGGAGCAGGACGTAGAGGTGGGCGAGGGCGTCGGCCAGGCGGAACGCGCCGGTGAGTTCCAGCCGCAGGTAATGGGATTCGCCCCACTCCGGGAAGGCCGGATCCAGCGGCAGCGGTGTGGCGGCCACGGTCCAGCCGAGCGGGGCGAAGACACGTTCGGCCGCCTCCGGGCCGCCCTTGCAGGGGACCGCGGGCAGGTCGATGCGCAGCGGCAGCACGAGTTCCGGCAGTTCGGGGCGCTGTGCGCAGCGGCCGTGCAGGGCCGAGCCGAAAACCTTGGCGATCGCCACCGACAGCAGCGACGACGCCGCGTACGGCCGGTCGTTCACGTACTGGGCGAGACTGAATTCCGGTGTGCCGCGCTGCTTCCCGCGCACCAGCCGGACCGGATCCACCTCCAGCAGCAGCGCCGCCGTGCAGCGCCGCGCGGTGGCCTCGGGGTACAGCACATGCGCCATCCCGTACGACTGCTCGAACGCCTGCACCTTGGCGGGGTTCTTGTGCAGCAGATAGCCCAGGTCGTCCGCCGTCCAGGCGGCGCCCTCCGGTCGCGTACAGGTGATGGTCAACAGCACTCGGCGATCGTCTCCCAGCCGTGGACCACCCGCAATCGAATTCACCGCGCGTCGCCGACGCACCGGCCCGGCAAGCGAATACGTCGCGCATCCGGTGCCGTCGCTCAGCGGCGATCGCCGGGTGCGCTGCCGAGTCGGTCTCGTGCGGTGCCCGGACCGTCACGGCGTCTTCGCAAGGATTTCGGCTCCGCGCGGAGACCGCGGCGGCGAGCTCGGAGCCCGCTCAGCTGGTTCGTGTAGTTTCGGCGCGGACATCGCCGCCCGCGGGGCGGCCGGACAGGCAGCGAGGAGATGCGGATGCGCGTGGTGGGCAGGATCGGGTCGATCGGCGTGGCGGCCTGCGCCGTGCTGGCGTTGGCGGGCTGTGGCGAGGACACGAGCGAGTCCGCCGACTCGAAGACCGCCGAGTCCACGAGTGTCGCCGCGCTGCCGCAGACCACCGCGTCCAAGGGGCGCGAGTGCACCGCCGAGGACATCGGCGTGACCGGCGGGTTCGGGGAAGCCCCCGAGATCACCATCCCGGACGACTGCGATCCGCCGACGCAGCTGATCGTCAAGGACCTGGTGGTCGGCGACGGCCCGGCCGCGCAGTCGGGCGACCAGCTGACCATGAACTACACGCTCGTCACCTGGTCGGACAAGAAGAAGCTGGACAGCTCCTTCGACCGCGGTGAGACCTTCCCGCTGACCCTGGGTCAGGGCATGGTCATCGAGGGCTGGGACACCGGTCTGGAGGGCGTCACCGAGGGCAGCCGCCGCCTGCTCATCGTCCCGCCGGAGCTGGGCTACGGCTCCAGCAGCCGCGGGGGCATGAAGCCGAACGAGACCCTGGTCTTCGTGACCGACGCGGTGCAGGTGGGCTAGCGCCCCGGCCGAATCACCCGCGCTCGCGGGGCCGCGTGCACGTCGCGGGCCCTACGCAGCCGATTGCACCGCTCGAACCCCCGTCGACTACCCTGGTCGGGATGCCTACGGGGGGATCGAGCCGTCAACACGAACGAACGAACCAACGAACAAGGAGCATGTCCGTGAAGAGCACCGTCGAGCAGCTGAGCCCGACCCGGGTCCGGATCAATGTCGAGGTGCCCTTCGAGGAGCTGAAGCCGGACTTCGACAAGGCGTACAAGGCGCTGGCGTCGCAGGTCCGCATTCCCGGCTTCCGTCCGGGCAAGGCCCCGGCCAAGCTCCTCGAGGCCCGTCTCGGTCGCGGCGCGGTGCTGGAGCAGGTCGTCAACGACGTGCTGCCCAAGCGCTACAGCGAGGCCGTCATGACCTCCGAGGTGAAGGTCATCGGCCAGCCCGAGATCGAGATCACCAAGATCGAGGACGGCCAGGAGCTGGCGTTCACCGCCGAGGTCGACGTGCGCCCCGAGATCACCCTGCCCGACTTCTCCACCCTGTCGGTCACCGTCGACCCGATCGAGGTCGCCGACGAGGACGTGGAGAAGCAGCTGGACTCGCTGCGCCAGCGCTTCGGCACCCTGACCTCGGTCGAGCGCGCCATCGAGAACGGCGACTTCGTCTCCATCGACCTGTCCGCCACGGTGGACGGCGAGCCGGTCGAGGAGGCCTCGACCACCGGCCTGTCGCACGAGGTCGGCTCCGGCCAGCTCATCGAGGGCCTGGACGAGACCCTCATCGGCCTGAAGGCGGAGGAGTCCAAGGAGTTCACCTCCAAGCTGGTCGCCGGCGAGCACGCGGGCAAGGACGCCGTTATCACCGTCAAGGTGAACTCGGTCAAGGAGCGCGAGCTGCCCGCCGCCGATGACGAGTTCGCCCAGATGGCAAGCGAATTCGACACCATCGACGAGCTGAAGGCCGATCTGGTCAAGCGCGTCGAGCAGTCCAAGAAGGTGCAGCAGGCGGGCGAGATCCGCGACAAGGTGCTCGACGCCCTGCTGGCGGCCACCGAGGTGCCGCTGCCGGAGAAGGTCGTCCAGGCCGAGATCGACGCCGTGCTGCACGACGCCGTGCACGGCTTCGACCACGACGAGGCCAAGCTGGCCGAGGCGCTGGAGGCGCAGGGCTCCTCCCGCGAGGAGTTCGACGCCGACACCAAGGAGGCGGCCGAGAAGTCGGTCAAGACCCAGCTGGTGCTCGACGTCGTCGCCGAGCAGGAGAACACCCAGGTCGGCCAGGACGAGCTGACGGAGCGGATCATCTTCCAGGCGCAGCGCTACGGCATGTCGCCGGACCAGTTCATCCAGCAGGTGCAGCAGGCGGGCCAGCTCGGCGCGATCTTCGCCGACGTGCGTCGCGGCAAGGCACTGGCCGGTGTGGTCACCGCGGCGACCGTCACCGACACCGCGGGCAACACCGTGGACACCGCCGAGATGTTCGGCGCTCCGGCCGAAGAGGCCGAGGAAGTCTCCGCCCAGGAACTCGCCGAGGTGGCCGACGCCGCCGAGGCCGAGGCCAAGTAGACGAGGCCGGGTAAATACGGCACTACGGCGCGTGTAGGTTTTGCGCTGTGAGCGAAGCAGGGCGGTACCGGGAGTTCGGTGCCGCCCTGCTTCGTTAGGGTTTGTGTCAGCGAATCAGGTAGGGCTTGGTGGGACCAGGCCGGTGAGAGAGGGCAGGTATCCGTGACAATCAATCAGGCAGGGGTGCAGATGACGTCGCCGACTGCGGGTCTCAACCTCAGTGATTCGGTGTACGAGCGGTTGCTGCGTGAGCGCATCATCTTCTTGGGCAGCCAGGTGGACGACGACATCGCCAACAAGCTCTGCGCCCAGATCCTCCTGCTGTCGGCGGAAGACCCGACCCGGGACATCTCGCTGTACATCAACTCGCCGGGTGGCTCGGTGACCGCGGGTATGGCGATCTACGACACCATGCAGTTCGCCGAGTGCGACATCCGCACCGTCGCCATGGGGCTGGCCGCCTCCATGGGCCAGTTCCTGCTGGCCGCGGGCACCAAGGGCAAGCGCTACGCGCTGCCGCACTCGCGGATCATGATGCACCAGCCGTCGGCGGGCATCGGCGGTTCCGCGGCCGATATCGCCATCCAGGCCGAGCAGTTCGCCTACACCAAGCGCGAATTGAACGAGTTGCAGGCGCAGCACACCGGCAAGTCGGTGGAGCAGGTCACCGCCGACGCCGACCGCGACCGCTGGTTCACGCCGAACGAGGCGCTCGACTACGGCTTCATCGACCACGTGATCACCCACTCGCGTCAGGCGAACGGCAACTAGTCCGCAGCCCACCCACTCAGACCTCTTGGAGACATCTATGTCGAACATGTTCGATCCGCGGGCCGCGGGCATCACTTTCGCCGCCGCGGGCTCCAGCCTGCCGCAGGCCCGCTACATCCTGCCGTCCTACACCGAGCAGACCAGCTTCGGCGTCAAGGAGACCAACCCGTACACCAAGCTGTTCGAGGAGCGCATCATCTTCCTCGGCGCGCCCATCGACGACACGTCGGCCAACGACATCATGGCGCAGCTGCTGGTGCTGGAGTCGCTGGATCCCGACCGTGACATCACCATGTACATCAACTCGCCCGGCGGCTCCCCGGTCTCGCTGATGGCCATCTACGACACCATGCAGTACGTGCGGGCCGATGTGGCCACCGTGTGCCTGGGCCAGGCGGCCTCGGCGGCGGCGGTGCTGCTGGCCGCGGGCGCGCCCGGGAAGCGCGCCGCGCTGCCCAACGCGCGCGTGCTCATCCACCAGCCCTACACCCAGGGCGGCTTCCAGGGGCAGGTCTCCGACCTGGAGATCCAGGCCGCGGAGATCGAGCGCACGCGCTCGCTGCTGGACACCATCCTCGCCCGCCACACGGGCAAGGAGGCCGAGATCATCCGCCGCGACACCGACCGCGACAAGATCCTCACCGCCGACGAGGCGAAGGACTACGGAATCGTCGACACGGTGTTCGAATACCGCAAGCTCAGCGCGCAGCGGTAGACGTTTCTGCGGTGGCGGAGCGGGTGCGGCTCCGCCACCCGGCAGGGGTGAGTCCACGCACATGTCCGGTGAGAAACGTGCTCAAGTTATCGACCTCGGTCGCGAATAGCGGGTACGGTCACTCTAGGGACCTTTGCTCGTGGTTGTCGGCTCTGCCGAACCGCTCACATCTGAAGGCGGTAAGCGAATTGCCGCTCCGGGTGAGGGCATACGCTGGATAGGTGGCAGGCTCCGGCAGCCGAGACAGACGGTTGCACGCGGACAAGGAAGTAGGGACCCAGGAGATGGCGCGCATCGGTGATGGCGGCGATCTGCTCAAGTGCTCGTTCTGTGGGAAGAGCCAGAAGCAGGTCAAGAAGCTCATTGCGGGACCGGGGGTGTACATCTGCGACGAGTGCATCGATCTGTGCAATGAGATCATCGAGGAGGAACTCGCCGAATCGAGCGAGGTCAAACTCGATGAGCTCCCGAAGCCCACGGAGATCCGGGACTTCCTCGAGCAGTACGTGATCGGTCAGGATTCCGCCAAGCGCAATCTCGCCGTCGCCGTGTACAACCACTACAAGCGGATTCAGGCGGGCGACAAGGGCCGCGACCCCCGGGGTGAAGCGGTCGAGCTGGCCAAGTCGAATATCCTCATGCTGGGCCCGACCGGCTGCGGCAAGACCTATCTGGCGCAGACGCTGGCCAAGATGCTGAACGTGCCATTCGCCATCGCCGACGCCACCGCGCTGACCGAGGCCGGATACGTCGGCGAGGATGTCGAGAACATCCTGCTGAAGCTCATCCAGGCCGCCGACTACGACGTGAAGCGCGCCGAGACCGGCATCATCTACATCGACGAGGTCGACAAGATCGCCCGCAAGTCGGAGAACCCCTCCATCACCCGCGACGTGTCGGGCGAGGGTGTGCAGCAGGCGCTGCTGAAGATTCTCGAGGGCACCCAAGCCTCGGTGCCGCCGCAGGGCGGGCGCAAGCATCCGCATCAGGAATTCATCCAGATCGACACCACCAATGTGCTGTTCATCGTGGCGGGTGCGTTCGCGGGGCTCGAGAAGATCGTTCAGGATCGAATCGGCAAGCGCGGTATCGGTTTCGGCGCCGAGGTGCGCTCCAAGGCCGAGGTCGACACCACCGATCACTTCGCCGAGGTGATGCCGGAGGATCTGATCAAGTTCGGTCTCATCCCGGAATTCATCGGCCGTCTGCCCGTGGTCGCGTCGGTCACCAACCTGGACAAGGAATCACTGGTCCGGATTCTGGCCGAGCCGAAGAACGCGCTCGTCAAGCAGTACGTGCGACTGTTCGAAATGGACGGCGTGGACCTGGAATTCACCCAGGACGCCCTGGAAGCCGTTGCCGACCAGGCGATTCTGCGCGGTACCGGCGCGCGTGGCCTGCGCGCCATCATGGAGGAGGTCCTCCTGCCGACCATGTACGACATCCCCAGCCGCGATGACGTGGCCAAGGTCGTCGTCACCGCCGACACCGTCAACGACAATGTGCTGCCGACCATCGTGCCGCG
>NZ_JASCXP010000023.1:0-33252 GCF_030010695.1 Nocardia sp. CC201C | reverse complement strand
GCCGGGGCGCCCCCCGCCCGCGCGGGGGGCGGGCCCACTTCTCGACGCGGTGCGTGGGTCCCGACGACGGCCCGCGCGGGTGACCGGTGCGCCCTGCCGAGCGCGACGGCGGTCCGTGCTCAGCAGTTGGACGGGGCCGCGAGGCCCGCGAAACGATCCGACAGGTAGTTGAAGGCGCGCGGCGCTCCGGAGAAGATGGCCGTGCCGTGATCGGCTCCCGGGATCACGTCGAACAGCACCGGGGTGCCGGCGTGGCAGTAGCGTCCCGCCACGCTGAGCGCCAGATCCAGTGGCACCTGGTCGTTGCCGCCGTGCCACTGATAGACCGGCGCGCGCGGCACGCCGGGATAGATCTCCAGGCTGTTCTCGTGCAGGATGCGAATGTTGTTGGCGCTGGCTTCCATTCCGGGACGGAACATCTCGCCGATGGAGTGGTTCGCGCCCGCGCTGATGATCTCGTTCACGCAGGCATTGGCGATCTGCGCGCGCAATGCCAGACCGGCCGGGCTGAGCGCGTCGTCGAGATTCATCTCCGCCGGGTACTCGCGCTCCAGTCCGACCGCCACCGCGAAGCCGAGCCCGAACAGCGGATGCGGCGCATTGCCGATCTGCAGGGCCATCTTGCCGGGATTCACCGGTACGCCACCGATGGCCACCCCGACGATCGGCAGCTCCGGCGCGTACTCCGCCGCCAGTGCGGCCGCGAAGCCGGTCGCCATGGCGCCACCCGAGTATCCGGCCAGGCCGACCGGCGAATCACCCAGTCCCGCAGGGGCGAAGCGCTTCACCGCCCGAATGCCGTCGAGGGTGATCTGCCCGCCCATCCGGGCCGCGCCGTACGCACTGGTCGGCCCGAGATGATCCGGCACCGCCACCGCCCAGCCCCGGGCCAGCAGCAGATTCAGCGCCGGAGCCTCCTGCAGGCTGCCGTCGAACAGACTGTGCGACGGAGCGCACTGCGTGCCCAGGGAATTCACGAACGGCTGATACGACACGATGGGCCGCGGTCCGCCGCCGCCGGGCAGGATGAGCGTGGTCACCGCCGAGATGGGAGCGCCCGCGGAGTTGGTGGAGCGGTAGTTCAGCTGCCACACCGTCGCGCCCGGATAGCCGTGGGCGGGGACGATGCGGCTGTTGATGACATCGCCGGGGGCGAAGGCGCCGATATTGCCCGGGGGCGCGTAGAACGCGTCGGGGTCCGGAAAGGGATAGATGGCGCCGTGGGCGACCGGAGTCGCACCGAGACTGCTCGCCAGAGCCGCCGCTACGGCCGCGGCGATAACAGAGCTCCGGACCAGCAACCCCCTGATCGACTGCCGTACCGTCAACTTCGCTCCTCCAGGCCGATGGGACAACACTGAGATGGCGGCACTATCCTCGCAGTCCCGAGGTGTCGTTCGGCCTCAGCAACACGCCGAACAGCAACGAATTGGCAATCGAGGCGGAGGGGTGGTGGTCGCAACGTTCGCGCGATCCGACGCACCGGCCCTCGCCGCCATCGCCGCGGGCGGCGCGCTGGGGTCGAGCCTGCGCTACGGTGTGGCCGCGTGGTTGCCCCAGCGCGGGGACATTCCCTGGCAGACCGTGGCCGTCAATGTCGTCGGGTGCCTCGCCATCGGCGTCCTCACGGTGTGCGTGACCGAGATCTGGGTTGCCCGGCGGCTACCGCGGCTCTTTCTGGGCGTCGGGGTCCTGGGCGGTTTCACCACCTTCTCCACCTTCAGTGTGGAAGTTCGTACACTGCTCGAATCGGGGCGGACGGTTTCCGCGCTCGGCTATCTCGGGGGAACGGTGGTGGCGTCGGTGGGCGCGGTCGTGATCGGGGCGGGCGCGACGCGGTGGTGGAGACGGACCGGGACAGGCACGGCGAAAGGGGGCAGGCGATGAACGACCCGACGGGTGCGCGCTGGCGGCCCGCCTCGCGGCTCACCGTGCTGCTGAGCGAGGACGACCGGTGGCAGCATCGCCCCCGCTACCACGAGATCGTGCGGCGTGCCCGAGATGCCGGATTGGCCGGGGCGAGCGTGTGGCGCGGCGTCGAGGGATTCGGGGCGTCGGCGGATATCCACACCACTCGACTATTGGATCTGGCCGACCGGCTACCCGTGCTCGTGATGATCGTCGACGACACCGACGTGCTGCGGCGATTCGTGGAAACCAATGCGGACCTGCTGAATTCGCTCACCGTGACACTCTCGCCGGTGGAATCCTGGCAGGGGGAGCGCGCGTGACGATGCTGCTCGTGGCGCTCGGCGGCATGGTCGGAGCGCCGGTTCGCTATCTGGTGGATCGCGCGATGGCCCGTCGATTCGCTAGTGTCTTTCCACTGGGCACAGTGACGGTGAACGTGACCGGGTCGGCGATTCTGGGCGCACTGATCGGCGCGGGAGCAAACCACTGGCTGCTCGCCGTGGCCGGAACGGGCTTCTGCGGTGCGCTGACCACGTTCAGTACGTTCGGATACGAGACGGTTCGATTGGCTGAGGAGGGCGCTTACAGCTATGCGGTGGCGAACGTCGTGATCGGCGTTGTGGCGAGCCTGGCCGCGGCCTTCCTCGGTGCCGGTGCCGCCCAGTTGTTCCTGGGCGCGGCGCACGGGGGGTTGCCGTGATCCTGATGACCAGCCGGGCACAGGCGATACGGAAGGGAGGCCCGAGCATGGCCCACGATCGAGCCGGTCGACCGGCCCGGGCCGCGGACCTCGTGGACGTCGCGCACCTGGTGACGGCCTACTACAGCCGGATCCCGGATCCCGCTGATCCCGCGCAGCTCGTCGCCTTCGGAACCTCCGGGCATCGCGGGTCCAGCCTCGACAACGCATTCAACGAGGCGCACATACTCGCCATCACACAGGCGATCGTGGAATATCGCGCCACCCGCGGCATCACCGGGCCGGTGTATCTGGCGCGCGATACGCACGCCCTGTCCGAGCCCGCGTGGACCACCGCGCTCGAGGTGCTGGCCGCCAACGACGTCACCGCCATCATCGACGCGCGCGACCGCTACACGCCCACACCGGCTTTGAGTCATGCCGTGCTGCGGCACAATCGCGGCGGCACCCGGCATCAGGCCGACGGCATCGTCGTGACGCCGTCGCACAATCCGCCGCGCGACGGCGGGTTCAAATACAACCCGCCGCACGGCGGTCCGGCCGACACCGTCGCCACCGACGCCATCGCCG
The DNA here is from genome assembly GCF_030010695.1 of Nocardia sp. CC201C. Lineage (NCBI taxonomy): Bacteria > Bacillati > Actinomycetota > Actinomycetes > Mycobacteriales > Nocardiaceae > Nocardia > Nocardia sp. CC201C. The sequence continues at coordinate 30,071 of NZ_JASCXP010000023.1, read as the reverse complement.
CGCGGGCCAACGATCTGCTGCGCAACGGGCTGTCCGAGGTGAAGCGCACGACACTGGCGCACGCGCTGGCCGGCAAGGTGGAGCGTTACGACTACCTGGACCGCTATATCGCGGATCTGCCGAACGTGTTGAATCTGGACGCCATTCGGGGCGCGGGCATCCGGCTCGGCGCCGACCCCATGGGCGGCGCCAGCGTGGACTACTGGGAGGAGATCGGGCAGCGCTACGACCTCGAACTCGAGGTGGTGAACCCGTTCGTCGACCCCACCTGGCGGTTCATGACCCTGGACAGCGACGGACGCATTCGCATGGACCCGTCCTCGCGCTACGCCATGGCGTCACTGGTGTCGATTCGCGACGACTACGACATCTCCACCGGCAACGACGCCGACGCCGACCGGCACGGCATCGTGACTCCCGATGCGGGACTGATGAATCCGAACCACTACCTGGCCGTGGCCATCGAATACCTGATCGCCAACCGGATGGGGTGGGATGCGCTCACCAAGATCGGCAAGACGGTGGTCACCTCCGCCATGATCGACCGGGTGGTCCGGGTGCTGGGCCGCGACGTGTACGAGGTGCCGGTCGGCTTCAAATGGTTTGTCCCCGGATTGTTCAGCGGCAGCCTGGCATTCGGCGGTGAGGAGAGCGCCGGAGCCTCCTTCCTGCGCAGCGACGGCACCGTGTGGACCACCGACAAGGACGGCATTCTGCTGGCCTTGCTGGCCGCCGAGATCACCGCCGTCACCGGGCAGAGCCCGTCCACGCGCTACACCGAGATGGAGAAGCGCTACGGCAGCCCGGCCTACGCGCGCACCGACGCCGACGCCACCCCGGAACAGAAAGCCCGGTTGGCGGCGTTGACGCCGGATGTGATCACAGCGACCGAGATCGCCGGGGAGCACGTCACCGGCATTCAGACCCGCGCGCGCGGCAACGGCGCGGCCCTGGGCGGGGTCAAGGTAACCACCGAGAACGCGTGGTTCGCGGCCCGGCCCTCCGGCACCGAGGACAAATACAAGATCTACGCGGAGTCGTTCGAGGGCCCGGAGCATCTGGCCCAGGTGCAGGCGGCCGCGGAGGAAGTTGTGCGACAGGCGCTATCGGAGTGAGCAGATCCAAATCCCTGCCGGTCGAGATCTGGGTGCTGGTGGGGGCGGCATTCACCATCGCCATCGGATTCGGGCTCGTCGCACCGGCGCTACCGCAGTACGCGCGCGGCTTCGGGGTGGGCGTCGCGGCGGCCTCGGCGATCGTCAGCGCCTTCGCGCTGATGCGACTGCTGTTCGCGCCCATGAGCGGGCGGTTGGTGCAGAAACTGGGGGAGCGGCCGGTCTATCTGGGCGGGCTGCTGATCGTGGCGGTGTCCACGGGGGCGTGCGCGTTGGCGCAGAGCTACTGGCAGCTGCTGGTGCTGCGGTCTTTCGGCGGTATCGGGTCGACCATGTTCACGGTGTCGTCGCTGGCGCTGGTGATCCGCATGTCGCCGCCGACGGAGCGGGGTCGGGTGTCCGGGGTGTACTCGACCAGCTTCCTGATCGGCTCCATCTCCGGTCCGCTGGTGGGTGGGGCGCTGGCCGGACTGGGATTGCGCGCGCCGTTCGTCATCTACGCGGTCGCACTGCTGGTGGCCAGCGCCATCGTGTATCTGGCGCTGAAGGATTCGCCGCTGGTGCGGCCCGAGGCGCTCGGTGACACCCCGGTCATGACCTTCCGGGAGGCGGTGCGAAAATCCGAGTACCGGGCGGTGCTGTGGTCCAACTTCGGCAATGGCGCGGCGGTGTTCGGGGTGCGCATGGCGCTGGTGCCGCTGCTGGTGGTGGAGGTACTGCGCTACGACGCCGCCCTGGCCGGGGTGGCGTTGACGGTGTTCGCGGCGGGCAACGCGGTGGTGCTGTTCCAGTCGGGGCGCTGGTCGGATCGTCTGGGCCGCAGGCCGTTCCTGATCTGCGGCACGCTGCTGTGCGCGGTCGGCACGGCCGGACTCGGCTTCGCCGAGAACCTGCCCTGGCTGCTGGTCGCCTCCTTCGTCGCGGGCCTCGGGTCCGGCATGTTCACCCCCGCCCAGCAGGCCGCGGTCGCCGATATCGTCGGCGCGGGACGGCGCGGTGGACCGGTGCTGGCGGGCTTCCAGATGTCGGCTGACCTGGGCACCGTGCTCGGCCCGTACGCGGTCGGCCTGCTGGCCGAACACCTCTCGTACGGATTCGCGCTCGCGGTCACCGGCGCACTGCTGGCGTCGGCGGCGGTGGCGTGGGCGATCGTGCCGGAACCGTTGCAGCGCAAGCCGCTGGTCGAGACGACGGCCGCCACGACGACCCGCCCGCAGGGTTGACCCGGTAGCGTTCGGACGGGTTGCGTACCCGCGCGGCGGTGGGTTGCGGCAGAGTGGTGGCCGTGAGCAAACCGACGACGAACTACACCCCGCGTCCGGTGTCCAACAAGACCACCTATGCCCTCGGGGCGGTGGCCGTGGTGGTGGTCGCGCTGATCGTGTTCGCCCTGTTCCAGTGGAGCGGCGGCGACAGCGAGATCCGCAATGACGGCTACGGTCCCGCGCACGACCCGGCGGTCGGCGTGGCCCTCGACTCCGATGGCGCGATCGTGCTCGGCAAGCCCGATATCGCCAAGACCGTCGAGATCTACGAGGACCCGCTGTGCCCCGCCTGCGGCTCCCTGGAACGCATCTACGGCCAGGAGATCGCCCAGCAGATCGACGAGGGCACGCTCGCGGTCCGCTACCGCCTGGTCAACTTCCTCGACGAGCGGTCCGGCAGCAAGGACTACTCGACCCGCGCCGTCGCCGCCAACGAATGCGTGGCGCAGGAGGGCGACGGCCCCGTCTACGCCAAGTTCCACGCACTCCTCTTCACCGACAAGCAGCCCGCCGAAGGCAGCGGCGACCTGGACAACCAGCAACTGGCCGCCATCGCCGCGGAAGCCGGAGCCCCCGAATCCGCCCAGCGGTGCATCACCTCCGGCGACCGCGTCGACTCCGCCCGCAACCACGCCGAAGCGGCCATCGCCGCCCTCGAGGCGGCCAGCGGTGGCGCGGCGGGCACCCCGTCGGTCTTCCTGGACGGCCGCGAGATCGACGTCAACAACAAGGACTGGGTGCTCGACGCCGCCAAGTGAGCGGTGCCGGCGCTTCGGCGCCCGCGCGTGTACGGCCCTCGCCACGCCGCCGACGCGGGACGCTCGTAGCACCGATCCCCGAATCCGCTTGCCGCACAGCATCGGATGGATGCAGCGGCACTGAGTGGGAACGGCCGCAACGAGACCGCACGAACGAGCCGCGGGCACTGGACCCGCGGCTCGCTCTCTGTGCCGGACAAGCTGTGTTCAGTCCAGTCGCGCTGTGTTCAGTTCAGATCGCACCGCGCACCCCCCGGGCCCGGCGCGAGGCAGCCGTGCCGGAGCGACTGTCCGCTGCCGCATCCGCCGCATCGGACGACTCGCCCTGTGAGCGGAACCTCCGGCATGACTTCGGTTGACGACACGACCGTCGTTGTTCGGTGGACGGAGGTTCGAAGGTCCCCGGGGCCGTCGCCCGCAAGGAGCGGCGCTGCGCTCCCCGCGGGTGATCCGTGGCGGTGCGCACGCCGCAGGCGGGTGCTCAACGGCGGAAGGACGCGGTGTGGTTCACCGGTAGGTCGTCGGGGATATCGTTGTCGGGGGTGCAGCGGGACAGCTGCGGGTGGATGAGGGCGTGCCCGTCGATCGGGTAGGTGAGATCGGCCGGGACGGTGCGCACTGGCTGCGGCGGTGGCACGTGCACCCGCTCGTAGGGTGTCGGCGGCACCGTGGGGGCGTCGATATCGGTGTGCGGGAACAGATACCGCGCACCTTCGCGCGTCGTGGTGTGGGTTTCGCCGCTGGGGTCGGTCCACACGATCCGATCGGCGTCCGCGCGACGCACCCGCCACGCCTGACTTCCCCGGTCCGCCAGCATCTTCAGCCGGTGGTGCCGCGTGCACAACGCTGCCACGTGCGCCATACCGGGGAGCCGCGGCCGGGCGTTCGTCGCCTCGACATACGCGAGCTGGGCATCGGTGGCGGGCATTCCGCATCCGGGAAATCGGCACACCCCGTCGATGGCCCGCACATCCTCGGGTGACTGCGACGACGTCGGCCGCCGTGCCCCCGCCTCCGGTGCCGGCGGCTCCGGCACCACCTCGAACCGCGCGTACTTCGCGAGCTCCCGAGCCAATGTCGTATCGATCGGCCCGTACCCGACCAGCATGGCGGGATCGTTCCGCAGCCCGGCCAGTGTCTCGGCCGACACCCCGATCTGGATCAGCGGTGGCCGCGGCGGCTGCGCCCCGGGTCCTGCGGGAGCCGCGCCGGCAGGTTCGATTCGCCCCGGCGCGGTGTCGTCGCGGCGAGTCACGGGTCCGGTCCACGAAGGTGCGGTGTCGCCGCCAGCTGCTTCGGATCCGGTCTGCGCCGATCGGGCGCCGCCCACGGGCGCTGGGGGTTCGTTTCGTCCTGGTTGGGTGCTGTCCGGCGTTGCTGGGGGTTCGTTTCGCGCCGATTGGGTGCCGTCCGGAGTCGCCGGGGGGCTGGTCTGCGCCGATTGGGTGCCGTCCGGAGTCGCCGGGAGTTCGGTCTCGGCCGCTCCGGCATCGTCGTGAGTCGCCGGGCATTCGGTCCGTGCCGGTTCGGTGGTATCGCGCGGCGCCGCGAATTCGGCTCCGGTTGCGGAGGCACCGCCCGCGACGCGGGTTCCGGGTGCGGTATCGGATCCTCCTGGTTGGGCTGCGGGCGGGGCGTGGTCGCCGTACGTGTGTGCCGGGTCGGTCGCGGTGGATGCCCAGCCGCCGCCGACTCCGGATGCGGTTGCCGACTTCGGGCAGCGCGCACCGCGCCCGCACGCACACCACAGCCGCTGCGACCCGTCGGCCAAGGCCACCAACGCGTCGGCGCGGCGCTGCGGCATGGTGCGCGGGTCCTCGGCGCACACCTGCCCGCACAGTTCCCGCAGCCGATTGGCCACCGTCTGCGCCCCCACCGCGGGCAGCAGCCCGTCGAATACCGCCATCCCGTCCTGTACGGCACGTATCCGCACGTCCCGGTCGTGCTCGCGTTCCTCGCGCCGCTCCCGTTCGCCGTCCGGATCCAGTCGCGCCACCCACCGCCGCGCCGTCTGCCGCAGCCGCACCGGATCATTGCGGGTCGCCGCGTCGATCAGCTTGGGCTCCACCGCTTCCCGCACCTCGCGGGCCAGCCCGCGAGTGGTCTCCGCGATCACCTGCACCCGCGCCAGATCGATCCGTCCGTCCCCGAACGCCTTCCGCGTCCCGGGCAGCTCGTCCAGGGCCAACCCGATATCGATGAGCGCCGCCGCCACCGGCTCGGAGATCTGCACCGCCACCGCCACCTCGGCCGCCGCGAACCCCCCGGCCCGCACCCCGCCGGCCCCCGGCGCCGCATTGGCCGCCCGATGCCGCCGATACAACTCCCGCACGGCCGTGATTTCCGCCGCCTGTGCGAATGCGGCGGCCCCGTGCGCCCTCCGCAATGCGTCGACCAGCTCCTCGTCACCCATCACCTGGACCTCCCTGCTGTCGAACATATGTTCGAGCCTACCTCCGAAGATCGCTCTTGTCACCCACCTGTCCAGGCGATTTGGTCCGCACAACGGCGGTGGTGTAACTTCGTTCAAGCCAGCGGGGAACACCCCGCTGACACAAAACTGAACACGGGGCTATGGCGCAGCTGGTAGCGCACCACACTGGCAGTGTGGGGGTCAGGGGTTCGAGTCCCCTTAGCTCCACTCCACGACAGAGCCGCAGGTCATCGACCTGCGGCTCTTTTGTTTTTCCGGCAATGCCCTGGCCGTCATTCGATTCCGGCGATCCTGGGTTCGCCGCCAACAGTGAGGACTTGCTCGGCGAGGCATACGGCGAGTGAGCTTCTTCATCGCCGACACCTCGGCCATCATCGCCGCTTACGACCGTGCCGCGGAACTGCACGAGCGGTCGCGCGAATTTCTCTCCACCTCTGTTGCGGTTGTCTCGCCGCTGGTGCTGGATGAGGTCGATCATCTGCTCGTGGCGCGGTTCGGAAAGGACCGCCGCGCAGCCGATCTCGTCCTCGATGACTTGCTCACCTCGGCCGAGGAGGGCGCGGTGCTCGTACCGCAGGTGGACCGTGATGACCTCCGAGTCGCCCAGAGAATCATCGAGCACTATCGCGGCCTCCGCCTCGACCTGGCCGACGCGGTCACGGTCGTACTCGCCGAGCGTTACCTCACCAATGACATCTTGACGTTGGATGAGAAGGATTTTCGCGCCGTGCGGCCCCTGACGCCCGCTCATCCGTCGTTCCGACTCTTGCTCCAGGGCGACTGAACCGCTCGCTGCCGCGAACTTGCGGCCACCGCCGATATCGAGACATGCCGAAGTGTCCGATAGTCGTTCGGGTCAGGGGGCGTCGAATCGGATTCGCGACATCACCCGTCGGGCTGATGTGCGGTGCCTGTCGCCGCCGTACGGTGGGAAGGGTCTTGTCCGGGCGAAAAGGGAGGCACGGTGCGGGATCTGCGCGACAAGGTCGCCGTTGTCACCGGGGCGGCCAGCGGTATCGGGCGGGGGATGGTCGAGGCATTCCTCGACTCCGGAACCCGGGTGGTTCTCAGCGATGTGGAGGAGGATGCGCTCGCGGCGACGACGGCGGAGTTGCGGTCGGCCGGCGGGGACGTGCACGGCATCGTGACGGATGTGTCGAACCCCGACGAGGTGGCGGCACTGGCTGCCGCGACCCTGGAGCGGTACGGGGCCGTACACATCCTGTGCAACAACGCCGGGGTGGCCGGTGGCGGCGTGCCGTCGTGGGCAAGCACGCTCGACGACTGGGCGTGGGTGCTCGGGGTCAATCTGATGGGAGTCGTGCACGGTCACCGCAGCTTCTTGCCGATCATGATCGAGCTGTATGACGTGGCCCACATCGTCAACACGGCGTGGGTGGCGGGTGTGGTGGGCGGGTCCGGGGTATACGGTGCGACCAAATCCGCGGTGGTCGCGCTGTCGGAAACCGTCCACATGGAACTCGTCGGCAGCGAATTGAAGCCCCGGATCTCGGTGTTAATGCCGGGAGTGGTCGACACCCGCATCCTGGACGCCGACCGCAATCGCCCCGACCGCCTCTCCGATGTCGGCCCGAGTCAGCTCCCGCCCGGAGTGAGCATGGACGACCTGCGGAAACTATTCGCCCACGGCACCAGCCCGCGGGTCGTCGCCGACCAGATGCTGCGTGCCATCCGGGAGGAACGCCTCTACGTGCTGACCCACCCGGAATGGAAGGGCCATATAGAACACCGGATGCAGGCAATCCTCAACGGCGAGAACCTCACTCCCTTGCCCCCGCCGGGAACCGAGTAGCCGATGTGGGGCGCTCGCGGCCCTGCGGTGGTCGGCCTGCGCCGCGCTATACTCGCCGTGATGACTACCGGGACGGCCTTGTGCCACACACGGATTGGTGACCCGGTGCTGTTCTGAGCGCCGCGCGGGCACCGCCTGGTACGTGATGATCACCCGCTCGACAGATCGATCACGACAGGAGAGTTCATGTCCGCACGTTTCAACCACACCATCATCGCCGCCAAGAACCGTCAGGAGTCCGCGGCGTTCTTCCGGGATATCTTCGAGTTCGCCGATGCGCCCTCGTGGGGAGTGTTCACCAACCTGCTGTGCGAGGACGGGGTGTTGCTTCAGTTCGCCGAACCGCCGGTGGACATCCAGATGCAGCACTACGCGTTCCTCGTCGACGACGACTTGTTCGATCGCGCGTACGCCAAGCTGTGCGACGGGGGTGTGGAGCACTGGGCCGATCCGCACTTCCAGCGGCCTGGTGAGATCAACTCCGGGCACGGTGGGCGGGGGGTCTACTTCCGCGACCCCGCCGGTCACGGTATCGAGATGATCACCCGTCCGTATCTGTGATTCGCGAAGTCGCCGAGCGCCTTTCGGATGCGGAGGGCGCTCGGCGGTCCAGCCGGTCGAGTCACCGCACCGCGTGTCGGGGCGAGTCGTCGCGTCCGGTGTGGGCGGTGGTGCGGGTGCGGTCCGCCCGGTAGAGGTAGTGGGTTCGACCGTCGACCGGGTTGTCCGGTTCCAGGTTGGCTTCGGCTACCCGGTGCAGACCGGCCTTCTCCAGCGCCCGCCAGGAGGCGCGGTTGGCGGCGACGACCGGGACCAGAATGGTTGTCGCGGTGGGGTGATCGGTCCAGGTCGCCTCGACGACGGCCGCGATCATGCGACTGCCCAGGCCGCGGCCGGTGCGGTCGAGGTCGCCGATCAGATAGTCGATCGTCAGTGCGTCGGTGGGCACCTCGGTCGCGGCGGCCAACTCGTCGCGATAGTCGGGGTAGTCGGCCAAGGCGCAGCGCTGGACCAGGCCCACCGGGCGGCCGTCGAGAAAGACCAGGAGGTCTTCGGAGGGTTCCTCGCCGCGGGTGGCGGGTCCGAAGTCGCGGGCGACCGCCTCGGGCGAGGTTTCGTGATGCCACCAGCGGGCGACATGCGGCTGTTCGAGCCAGTGCGCGAGCAGGGGAAAGTCCTGCTCGCGCAGTCGACGCCAGGTGATCATGGGTGCACCTCTCGGGGATGATGACGGCGGTAGTAGCGGGCTTGGCGGTCGCGGTGCCCGCAGGAGGGGTGGCACCAGCGTCGCCGCGCGTGGTTCTTGACGAACAGCAGGGAGCAGCCCGGACCCGAACAGCGGCGCAGGGCGTCCGACTGTGGCCCGGTGAGCAATTCGATACAGCAGGTGGCGATGCGGCCCAGCAGAGCCGGTGCGCCGGTGGCGATGTCGAACCGTCGGGCCGCGGGCGCAATATCCGGCGTCCATGTCAACTGTGCGAATGTGGGTGCGGCTCGGGCGAATTCATTGACGATATCGAGTCGTCGCGGATCCGGTGCGGCCCTGTCGGCGGCAGCGCTCAGGAGGTGACGCACACCGTCCCGCAACTGCCGCACCCGCTCACCGGCACGTCCCATCTCACCCTCGATCGCGGGCGGGTGGACGAGCGCGAACCATCGATCGATCTGTTCGGCGCTCCGCAGGAAGTCGATGCGGTCCGCACCGCCGCCGTAGTCGGTGTTCGCGAACTCGACCGGCAGAGGTTCCGTGCCGAGGATAGGAAGGTCGACCTCCGTCATGCTGCTGACGGTAACACGACCATCCAAACGTCAGCCATTGATTTCGTGCCTCGTGTCTCATGCCGAGTCGCCGCCCGTTGGCGCATTCCGTTCGCCCCGGCGGAGTACTTCGAACTCGCCGACGCGCGGGCTCGCCACGCGCCCGCAGATCGGCGGACTCTGGAATCAGGGGAATGAGGCCCAGCCGCCGTATCCACCGCGGTCTCTTCCGCCCGAACAATGGACTGCACTACACGCCGAACGACCGGACTGACAGCAGTTCGTCGCACTGGCACTGCCGTCGTGCCGTCCGTGGCCGAGCGTCAGCCGGGATTGCGGCGGCGGGTTGTTCTCCCGTCGCGGCCGCAATGGGCGTGCTGCTGTACTGACCGTCAGCCGCCGGTGTTGCCGCCGCCTTCGAGTTCCCGGATCCGCTTGGTGGCCTCGGAGAGTCGCTTCTTGCGGGCGGCCGCGTCGGACTTCTTCAGTTCCTCGTACACCTCTTCGTCGGAATCGCTGAATCGCAGGATCATGCGCGGAATGCTCAGGGTGATGATCAGTGAGGGCCAGACGATCCAGGCGTAGTCCCAGCTCACGATCACCTGGAGGACGAGGAAGGTGATGAGGGTGATACCGACGATGATCCAGTCGAGTGAGTCGATGGTGTTGCCGCGGTTGCGGAGCGCGGCGAGTTCGGCCGCCGCGTTGTCGCCACCCGTCGCCGGGGAGTTGTCGTTGACGGGGACCTTGGCCACCTGCCCGTTGACTCGCGTCAGCGGCACGCCGCCGGGCAGGCCGCTGAACGCCTCCCCGAGAGCGCCCAGGGTGCGGGCGGTGGCGACCGCGCCCGAGCGGTCGTAGAACTCGGCGCTGTCCAAGCGCCCGTCGGCGTAGTGCTTGCCGAGCGCGTCGAGGGCGTGCGTCCGCTCCTCGTCGCTGAGAAACAGGTCGTCGGGGTCGGGATTGGCGGCCATGGCGTCGGTGTGTCCTTGTGCGAGCTGACTTCGTCGGTACCTCTCCAGTGTGGCACTCGTGGGCCGCGCGGGTGCTGCTCAGCACATCATCGCCCATACTGCGTCGGCGGACTCCGTTTGTCATGAGCGAAAGCCGCGGATCGGCGATCCGCGGCTCCGGCGAGTTCCCCGCCTCACGACGCGGTGTCGATCATCGCTATTTGACGGTGCGGTCCTCCTGGTAGTGGAAGTTCTCGGCATGTTCGCCATTGCCGGTGTAGAGGGCGCGGACCGCTCCTTCGAACGCCGCTTTGCGGGTGGTGTTCTCGTCGGCGTGGTAGAAGCCGAAATTGGGTTCGAAGAAGACGACTTCGGTGCCGCCGCTGGTGAGGACGACGGCCTCATGGTTCTGGTGCTGGGCGCTGTCGGGGTTCTTGCCGTTCTTGCCGAACCAGAGGCCGACGCGATAGACCTTGGTGGCGGCCAGGTCGGCGGGGATCTGGTTGTAGGCCTGCTGGGCTTTGCCGTGTGCTTCGCCGCCCTTGTCGCGCAGGTTCTTGGCCTTACCCGCTTTCACGATCGTGGCGGGCACCGCGTTCTTGGCGACTTCGACGGCTTCGGAGAATTTCTTGACCCCGTTCCACATGCTCTCGCGCACGTATTCGCTCATGTAGTAACAGATTCCGCCGCTCGAATAGCCGACGTCGCCGAGCCAGAGTTCCTGGGGGCATTCCTTCAGTTTGGTGGTGGGCATCGTATTCATCCTCCGATGGCCGGGTGGATCGTAATATGCTCCGCTACAACGAATTATACGAATGACCAAGAGCATGTACTTGACAATGCAATCTCCCGGAGAATTATCGGATCAAATCCGACTGGTCAGCACTTGACCGAGGCATGGTTCGCTTCGTGCCCGCTTCGGTCGAGTTTGCCGCCGGGAGCGACTGCTGCCCGTTCGCTGCCCCTCGCGTCGTGAGAAGCGGTCCGGTTCCATACTGGTCGCTACCCTGGATTTACAAGCAAGACGGTGGTTTGCGCCTGGTGCGGTGCCGGAGCTCGGACGGGGTTGGATAGGTGAAGCCGGAGCTGGTTCTGACGCCGCTGATGAGCGAGCTGATCAGGGATGTCCTCGCGGTCCCGGAGCGACTGTCCGCCATGGTGGACGCGCTCGGTTCGCCGCTGAATATCGTTGTACCCGAGCAGATCACGGCCAACGCGGCGGAGTATCGCGCGGTGTACGACCGGCGGCGGCTGAGCGGCGAGGTGTACTTCGCGCACAAGGCCAACCGGTCCAGCGCGCTGATCCGCGAGCTGGCGGCGGGGGAGTGCGGGGTGGACGTCGCCTCGTTGGGTGAGCTGCGGCATGTGCTGGCGGCCGGGTTCAGCGGCGATCGGATCATGGCGACCGGCCCCAAGGACGCCGAATTCCTGTGGCTCGCAGCCAGGGTGGGGGCGGTGGTGAACGCCGACTCCCGCGCGGAACTGCGAGAACTGGCCGCCATCGTCACACGCTTCGGCCTGCCGCCGGCGCGGGTGATGATCCGGCTCTCCGCCTTCGACTCGCCGGGTGTGCCGATTCTCAGCCGCCCCAGCCGTTTCGGGGTGCACGCCCGCGAACTCGCCGACGTGCTCGACGTTCTCGACGAGCACCGGGCCGCGCTGCGTTTACTCGGCGTGTCCTACCACCTGGACACCACCGGCATCGAGGAGAAGGCGCTCGCCCTCGAAGGCTGCCTGCTGGCCATGCACGAGGCACTGGGGCGCGGGTTCGCCCCCACCGCGATCGACATCGGCGGCGGCTTCGGCGTCAACTATCTGGCCGACCGCGGCGAATGGGAGCGCTACACCACCGAACTCGGCACCGCGGTCCTCGGCCTGCGCCCGCCCATGACCTGGCAGAACCACGGCTACGGCCTGCGCGCCGAAGCCGGAACCCTGCGCGGTGCGCTGGGCGTGTATCCGGCCTACCGCGACACGGCCGGAGCGCGGTACCTGGACGAGCTGCTCGATCGCGAATCCGTCAGCCTGCAACGGTCGTTCGCCACGCTGCTGCTGGAAAACCTCTACGACCTGTACATCGAGCCCGGACGCGCACTGGCCGACCAGTGCGGCCTCACCCTGGCCCGGATCGCCGAGGTGCGCACCACCCACAGCGGCGACCCGCTGGTCCGGCTGGCGGCCAATTCGCGCGATATCAGCGCGGAAGAGCATGCGGTGCTGATGGATCCGGTGCTGCTGCCATCGCGCCCGGGTACGCCGACCGGTGTGTACCTGGCGGGGAATCTGTGTCTCGAGGACGACCTGATCACCCGCCGTCAGGTGACGCTGCCCCGCCCACCGGAGCCGGGAGATCTGCTGGCCTTCGTGAACACGGCCGGCTACTTCATGGATTTCGCGGCGGATCACGCGCTGATGCAGCCCATCGCCCGCACGGTCGCGGTCCATCGCGCCGCGGGCGGATGGTCGTGGTGCCTGGACGAACAGTACTGGCCGGTGAAAGGGAACCGCTCATGAAGTACGACAGCATTCTCGACGCCATCGGGGATACGCCGCTGGTCCGGATCGACCCGACCGTGCACGGGCTGCGCCATATCGACCTGTACGCCAAGCTGGAGATGCTCAATCCGTTCGGCTCGGTGAAGGACCGCCCGGCCTGGAATATGGTGCGCGAGGACCTGCCCGCGGCCATCGAACGCGGCGACGCCATCGTGGAACTGTCCAGCGGCAATACCGCCAAGGCCCTCGCGGTCATCGCCGCCATGCACGGCCTGCCGTTCAAGAGCGTGACCAACCGCATGCGGGTGCCCGAGATCAAGGATCTGCTGCTGTTGCTCGGCGCGCAGATCGAGGAGCTGCCCGGCCAGACCGAATGCCTGGACCCGACCGATACCGAGGATCCGCTGACTCGCATGTACCGGATGCTCACCGAGGAGGGCAACGGCTATCTGCACACCGATCAGTACTTCAATCCGCGCAATCTGGACGCGCACCGGGTCGGCACCGCCACCGAGATCATCAAGGATCTGGACGGTCGCGCCCCGGACGTCTTCATCGCCTGCGTCGGCACGGCCGGGTCGTCATCGGGGGTGGCCGGTGTGCTGCGGGAACACGACCCGTCCGTATCGGTGGTCGGATTGGTCGCGGCCAAAAGCGATTTCATCCCCGGTATCCGAAATATCGACGAGGTCAACGAGGTCGGGCTGTTCGACCCGGAGAACTACGACACCCTCGACGCGGTGAGCGCCGCCGAGGCCATCGACGGCATGCTCACCCTCAACCGCCGCTGCGGCATCCTGGGCGGCCCCACCGCCGGTGCGGCGTACTTCGGTGCCCTGCGTCATCTTTCGGCTCTGGACGCCACCCTCACCGAGCGCCGCACCGCGGTGTTCATCGTGTGCGATCGGGTGGAGAGCTATATGAGCTATCTGCGCAAGCGCCGTCCCGACCTGTTCAAGCAGCCGCCGCGTCCCAACTCGGTGGATACGCTGACCGACGCCGAGATCGCCGCCGCCGTCCAGGTGGATGTGCCCGAGGCGCGCGAGTGGATCGAGCGGGAACGTCCGCTGGTGGTGGACCTGCGCGGCGGATTCGCTTACACCGCACTGCATATCGAGAACTCGATCAATATGGTGGACGAACTCTTCGACGACCTGCTGCGCGGCGGCCTGCCGTTCGGCTCGGCCCGGCCGGTGCTGCTGGTGTGCCCGGTCGGCGAGAAGTCCGCCCGCTACGCGGCGCTGCTGACGAGAATGGGGCATCGGGACGCGCGCAGCCTGCGCGGCGGCATCGTGGCCTGGCGCGACGCGGGCGCACCGCTGGTCCGGGACTGATGCCATGACCACCATGACGAATCCGGCCGAGGTCCTGCACCGCCTGGCGGACTGGCAGCGGGGATTGCGGGCGCAGTTCCCGATCATCGCGAACAATCCGGGACTGGCGTATCTGGACAGCGCGGCCACCACGCAGAAGCCGACGGCGGTGCTCGACGCCGTCACCGCGTACCTCACCACCGGCAACGCCAATGCCGGGCGCGGCTCCTACCCGTGGGGCACCGCCACCGGCCGACGCATCGACGCCGCCCGCGATCGCATCCGACAGGCGCTGGGCAACAACGGCTCCGAGTCGACGGTCGAGTTCGTCGGCGGCACCAGCGACGGGCTGCGGGCGGTGGCGCGGGACTGGCTGGCGGAGTCGCTCGTCGACGGTGACGAGATCATCGCCCCGTTCGGTGATCACGAAGCCAATCTGCGGCCCTGGCTGGACCTGCGAGACAGCCTGGCGCGCAGTGGCATTCGTGTCACCGTGCGGCCGATGCCGGTGGACCCGGCGTCCGGGGACTACGACCACCGGGCACTGCCGTCCCTTGTGACCGACCGGACCCGCTTCGTCGCGGTCACCCACGTGCACCACGTGTTCGGTGTCGACCTGAACGTGCACCGGGTGCGCGCCGCGGTCGGACCGGACGTGCCGATCTGCCTGGACGCCGCGCAGAGCGTGGGACATCGGCCGGTGTCGGTGGCGGATCTCGATGTCGACTTCGTCGTGTTCTCCGGGCACAAGGCACTGGCGCTGCCCGGTGTCGGCGCGGTGTGGGCACGCAATCGGCGCGGCCCCCGCTTCGCGCTGCGAGGCTGGGCGGGCACGCCGAATACGACCGGCATCGTGAGTCTGGCGGCCGCCTTCGACTGGCTCGACGCGGCCGGGCTGGCCGAGATCGGGGCCTGGAACACCGCCCTCGCCGCCCGCCTCACCGACGGCCTCTCCCGGTTGCCTGGGGTGCGGGTGCTGGGCTGTCAGGACAGCCTCGGCGCGGATTCCCCGGTGCAGCGCCGGGAGGGCATCGTGACCTTCCGGCACGCGCGGGTCCGGTCCGACGATCTCGGTTTCGTCCTCGCCGACGAGGGCATCATGGTGCGCGCCGACGGCCACTGCCAGGCCGGTCGGGCTTCCGACGATCATGCGGTGCGGGTGAGCGCGCACGTCTACAACACGCCGGAGGAGATCGACCGGGTGCTCGAGGTGGTGCGGCGCTGCGAAGAGATGGCGAGCTGACTGCGCGCCCGGCCTGTGCAACCGGCTTGGGCAACCGGCCTACGCCCCCGGCCTGCGCCCCCGCCAGCCGGTGCGGGCGGTGAGCAGGGCCAGGTCGCGACGGTGGCCGAGCCAGGCGTCGTCGTCCGGGTCGAGCAGCCGCTCCCACGCGGCGGCATCGTCGGCGCTCAGGAACGGTCCCGCCCGGCCGACGCGCGCCGCCAGTTCGGCCAGCACCACTCCGCGCACCTCGACGGGCAGCGGTGCGGGAATGTCGACCAGTTCGGTGAAGGCGGTGACATCGGTGAGCCCGGCGCGGGCGAGGATGTCGGCCCAGCCCCGCCCGGGGCGTTTCGCGCCCGCCCGGCCGAAGAACCACTGGGTGAAATGCCGATCGTGGGCCTCGTCCAACCGGATCTCCAGTCCGGGGCGGCCGATGCCGGTGTCCCAGGGCAGGCATCGGGTGGGCAGCCCGCCCTCCGCCAGGCACAGCACGCCGCCCGGCCGCAGCATGCCGACCAGGGCCCGGGTGGCGGCATCCCAGTCGCGGGCGTGGTGTACGCACCATGACGACCACACCGCGTCGACGGCTTCGGGCAGCGGCGGTGCGCCGTCCTCCAGATCGTGCAGGACCGGCCGGATCCGATCGCCCACACCGGCGTCGTGGGCCGCGGCCATGGTGGCTTCGAGCATGGCCGGATCCAGGTCGACGGCGTAGACGCGGCCGCGCGGGCCGACGGCGTGGGCCAGTGCGACGGCGGCGGTTCCGGCTCCGGGACCCACGTCGGCGACCACGTCGCCGGTCGTGACGCCCAGCGGTGCGAGCAGGCGCATGGTCGCGTCCAGGAATACGGCTTCGGCGGCGGCCGGATCGTCGGTGGACGTTCCGGTTCCCGGTTTGCCGGTCCGCTGCTGCGCGCTGATCGTCACGCGGCGATACTACTGAACATCGTTTTCAATGCGAAGTCGACGCGGCGTCGGCGTTTCCGACCGGGCGCACCCGCCACGGCCGGAAGCGCGGACACCGGCGCGAGCGCTACACGGTCACCCGCTCCCCGGTATCGACGCTCTCACCCTCCCGAATACCGAAGCGGGCGTGCAGATGTCGCAGCGGCGCGGGCGCCCACCAGGTCCACCGGCCGCCCAACCGCATGGCCGCGGGCAGCAGGAAACCCCGGATGAGGGTGGCGTCCGCCAGCACCGCGAGCGGCAGCCCGATGCCGAACGCCTTCATGAAGGTGATGTCGGAGACCAGGAAGCCGAGGAACACCACGGAGATGAGCACCGCGGCAGCGGTGACGATGCGGCCGATGCGCTCCAAGCCGCTGGCCACGGCCGCGGTCGGATCGCCGGTGCGTTCGTACTCCTCGCGGATGCGGGCGAGCAGGAACACCTGGTAGTCCATGGCCAGGCCGAACGCCACCCCGAACAGCATGATCGGGACGGTGGCGGTCAGGGTGCCGGTGACGGTGAACCCGAGCAGTTCGGACAGATGGCCGTCCTGGAAGATCCAGACCAGTGAGCCGAAGGTCGCGGTGAGGCTCAGGCAGCTCAGCAGCACCGCCACCACCGGCAGGAAGACGCTGCCGGTGAGCAGGAACAGCAGCACCACCATGGCGGCGACCACCACCGTGAGCGCGAGCGGGAGCCGTTGCACGAGAGCGTCGGTCGCATCCAGGCTGACCGCCGCCACCCCGCCCACCAGCGCCTCGCCGGGCGCATCGACCGCGCGGATATCGGAGACCAGCGCCTCCAGCGTCCCGGCATCGTCGGTGTCGGGCACCACGGTGAGGAAGGCGTCGCCGTCCGCGCCGTACCGGGCGTGCGCGGCCGTCGGCGGAATCACCTGTGCGCCATCGGCATAGCCGCCGGTGATGGTGTCGATCCGCTGCACATGCGGCAGTTCCGAGAGGCGCGCGGCATACGCGCCCGGATCGGCGTCGAGCCGGGGCAGTACGACGGTCAGCGCGTTCTGCTCACTGGTGTCGAAATCGGCGCGCACGGTTTCGGCGACCTGCCGGGCGCTCGAGGATTCGGGCATGGACCGCTCGTCCGGGAAGCCCAGCCGCAATCCCAGGAACGGCGAACCGACCGCGAGCAGCAGTGCGATCACCGATACCGCGACCGTACCGGGCCGCCGCATGACGAAGACGGCCAGCCGATGCCAGCGACCCTCCCGCACGTCCCGGGACTCGCTGTCGGCATTGCGGATTCGCCACTTGTCCACCCGCCGCCCGAGTACCGCCAGCAGGGCGGGCAGCACGGTCAGCGAGCTGAGCGCCGCGATCAGGGCCACCGCGATACCGGCGATACCCACCGACCGCACCGCCTGCAACGGGAAGAACAGCAGCCCCGACAGCGCCACCGCCACGGTGACCGCGGAGAACGCGACCGTCCGTCCCGCCGACCGCATGGTCGTCGCCAAGGCCGGACCCGGCTCGTCCCCGGCCGCGAGCTCCTCGCGGAAACGACTCACGATCAGCAGGCTGTAATCGATGGCCAGGCCCAGTCCCAGCAGCGTCACCACGTTCATCGACAGCGCCGACAGGTCCATCACCCCGGCGAGCAGCCAGATCGCGCCCATGGTGAGCAGTACCGTGACCATGGCGACCAGTAGTGGCAACAGCGCGGCCACCACACTGCCGAAAACGAACAACAGGGCGACGAGCGTGATCGGGAAGGCGATGGATTCACCCGCGATGGCATCGCGCTCGCTCTGCTCGAACATCTCCCGCTGCAACATGGCGTAGCCGCCGACCCGTACCTCGAGTCCGTCGTGGGCACCGGCGTAGCGCGGGGCGATATCGGCGATCCGCTCGTCGATATGGTCCGGGTCGCCGAGGATGGTCGCGATCACCAGCGCACGGTCGCCGCCGGAGCCGCGCAATACCGGCGGCCTGCCCGCCGTCCAATAGGAGGTCACCCCGGTGACGTCGGGTTCCGCGCCGAGGCGCGCGGTGAGCGCCGTGGCGGCGGCGGTGGCGGCCGGATCGTCGACCGAACCCGGCGTCCGCACCAGCAACACCAGATTCGGTTCACCCTGGCCGAACTGCTCGCTCAGGATGTCGGCGGCGGCGCGGGATTCCGCTCCCGGATCATCGAATCCGCCGCCTTTCAAACGGTCGAACAGAGTCGCGGCCGCGATGCCCGCCAGTAGCACGGCGATCGTGGCCACGACCAGTACCGCCCGCCGATGGCGTGCGCACAGGCTCGTCGTTCTCTCCAGCACCTCTGTCTCCTCCCGTCGACCGCGGCAATGCCGTGGTGCGTATGAGAGACGGGTGGGAGCGGTGAATGTGACGGCGTGCGATGCGGATCACATGCGGTCGCCATGTCACAGTTCGCGGTGCGCGGGCCCTCCTAAGCTCGACACCGTCAGAGGAGGAGACGTGACCGACGCTGCCGCGGACACCGCGACCGAGACCTTCGCCGAACATCGCGATCTGCTGTTCGCCCTGGTCTACAACCTGCTGGGCAGTATCGCCGATACCGAGGACGTGTTGCAGGAGACCTGGCTGTCCTGGATGCCGCGGCAGCGACGCGGCACGGGCGAGATCGCCAACCCGCGCGCGTACCTGGTGCGCATCGCGGTCAATGCCGCCCTGGCACGCCAGTCGGACATCGCTCGTCGCCGCGAAACCTATATCGGCCCATGGCTTCCCGAACCGCTGCTCACCGACGACGCCGATTCCGCCGATGCCGCGCTGCGCACCGAGGCGGTGTCCATGGCCATGCTGGTGGTGCTGCAGACCTTGACCCCGTTGGAGCGGGCGGTCTTCGTGCTGAACGAGGTCTTCGGGTACCGGCACGCCGAGATCGCCCCCATGATCGGCCGGGAGGCGGCCGCCGTGCGGCAGCTCGCGCACCGCGCCCGCTCGCACGTACAGGCGCGCCGACCCCGCTTCCGCGCCGACCCGGTGGTGCAGCGGCGGGTGACCGAGCGGTTCCTCGACGCGCAGCGGGGCAGTGATCTGTCGGCTCTGATGGACCTGCTCGCGCCCGACGTCATCTTCCATTCCGACGGCGGTGGACGTATCCGGACCGCACTGCGTCCCATCGAGGGTGCGGCCAAGGTCGCCCGCCTGCTCACCGGTCCCGGCGTCCGGAGCACCATGGTCGATCTCGACCTTCGGCTCGGCCACATCAACGGTGAGCCGGCCGTCGTCTGTTTCCGCCGGGGCGAGCCCTACGGCGTCGGCGTGCTCGACATCGATCCCGAGACCGAGCGCATCCGATGCGTCTACACCATCGGCAATCCCGACAAACTCATCGGCATGGCGCGCTGAGCCCGCATCGGGTCAGTTTCCCGGTCGTGGCACGTCCCCGCGCCAGGCCCCGGTCTCGTGCCCCTGCTCCTCGATGAACTGCTTGAAACGCTTCAGATCGCCCTTCACCCGCAGGTCGAGGACGCCGAGCTTGTCGCCGACGTTCTCCACGAATCCCTCCGGATCGATATCCATCTGAGTGATCACCCGGGTGGTGGTGTCGTCGATGCGGTGGAAGGTCACCACACCCGCGTGCTCCGGCCCGCCGTCGGAGTGCCAGGCCACCCGCTCCTCCGGATGCTGTTCGGTGATGGTGGCGTCGAATTCACGTTCCACCGGACCGAACTTCACCTTCCAGTGCGTATGGGTGTCGTCGAGCTGATCGATGCGCTCCACCCCCTCCATGAAGCGGGGGAACGATTCGAACTGCGTCCACTGGTTGTAGGCCGTCCGGATCGGCACATTGACCTCGGTCGAAGCGGTGACGGTACTCATAGCAACCTCCTTCTCCCGGCGCCCGCCCGGCGTGACGGGACCGGATCTTCGTCTGCCGATACCTTCGACACAGTGGTCGGGCTACCCGGCGGGTGCACCGATAAACGGTCCGGCGCACCGCTCACCACGGCGGCGCGGGACTCAGAGCACGAACTCGGCTACTTAAGTAGCCGCCGCGGGAATACCGATGCGCCGCGCACCGCGATGACCGAAGACTTCAGTGTCCCTTCGGCTCGGATACACAGGTAGGTGCGTGATGGCAAGCGTGGCGCTCTGGATGCAGATGTCCCTCGACGGCTTCGCCGAGGGCGCGGGCCGCGAAGTGCACTGGCCGGTGGTGGACGAGGAACTGTGCGCACCGTTCTTGGACGAGTTCCGCGCCGCCGACGCCTTTCTCTACGGCCGCGAAACCTTCGAGATCATGGCCGCGTTGTGGCCGACGGCCGATTCCGACCACGCGTTCTCGCCGTTCTATGCCGACTTCGCCCGGGTCTGGAAGGACAAGCCGAAGATCGTGCTGTCCCGTACATTGCGTGCACCCGGGTGGAACACCCGGGTGATCGGTCGCCGGGCGGTCGACGAAATCGCCGCGCTGCGGTCCGGTCCCGGGGGCACCGTGATCCTGTTCGGCGGCGTCGAGACGGCATCGACCTGTATCGCCAACGATCTGATCGACGAGTATCGGCTGTTCGTACACCCGATTCTGCTCGGTCGCGGCATACCGCTGTTTCCGTCGTCGGTCGACACCTCGCGGCTCCGGTTGACGGACGTGACCACTTTCGACAGTGCCGTCGTGATGATGCGCTACCGTCCCGAACGTCGCGAGGCCTGCGGATTCGCCGAGGTGTTCAACGACTCGTGAGTCCGGGCCGCTCCGCCGGTGCTGTCGCGCCGAGGTGGGATGCCGCAGCGCTGAACTCCACGACGGGGACCTCGACCTCGCCCCACGGTGTGTGAACGGTTCCGGGCCGGACCAGCAGCTGCGGGACCTGGATGTGCTGGGGGTCGCACCAGGTGGGACGCGGTTGTGGCGCCGGCGGAAAGTCGGTGCAGCCGAGGCTGTTTCCGCCCGGATCGTGATCGTCATCGTCGTCGTGATCCCCGCCGTCGTCGATCGGCCCGCCGGGGAAGCCGGGATGGGGAAGCCAGGGGAACCACGGCCCGCCGGGGAAGGCCGGGTCCCACGGGAACAGTGGTCCCCCCGGAATTCCGTGCTGCGGTGGTTGGTCGGCACGCGGGGGCGCCGCGGGCTCCGATGGTTCCGCGGGGTGGGGCGGTTCCGTGGGCTGCGATGGTCCGCCGGGTTGTACCGGGACGGCGGGCTGTGCCGGGATGTCGGGCCGCACCGGGAAGTTCGGCAGGTCGAGTCCGTCCCCGTCGCCGTGACCGGGGCCGCCGGTGCCGTGACCGATACCGCCATCCGAGTCGTGGTCATCCCGCTGCCACGCGGGTCCATCGCCACGGCCGCCGTCGAACCCCGGGGCGTCGGGGATTCCGCCTCCGATGCCGGGGCCGTCCACCCCCGGTCCGCCGAATCCGTGGTCATCGTCGGTGCCGCCGTCGAAACCCGGCCCGTTCCCGTCCCAGCCGCCCATACCGGGTGTGCTGCCGCCCGGTGAATCTCCAGGGGTACGTGAGGGGTCCGACCAGTTGTCGGTATCGAACCCACCGCCGTCGAACCCGCCGCCGTCGAATCCGCCGCCGTCGAACCCGCCGCCGTCGAACCCGCCGCCGGTGTCGCTGTCACCCGCGGAGCCGTCGGCACCCGGGGCGGCCGTCGCCGTCGCGGCGGTGAATACGCCACCGGCGAACCCGGCCGTGACACCGGCGGGGATCAGGCTCAATGAGGCCGCGATCGCCGTGGTGGCCAGCAGTGTCGGTGTGCGGCCACGCTGTCTCGCAGTGCGCATACCAGTCTCCGTTCATCGGATGCCTTCCGTGCCATCGCACCGAAGGGGTCGGAACTCCTCAATGCATTCAATGTACCGCTGTCTAGCGGCACATTGAATGGTGTGTTCTCAGAGCTGGAAGGTCGCATCTCGGGGCTGTTGGTCACTCTTCGGATTGCCTAGAAAGGGCTGCATCCGGCGGATTTCACCTGGTGAAAGGCCATCGGTGGGCCGATGACGATCTTCCCGGTGCTGGGAACAGTGAGTTCCCTCCTAGGTGTGACACTGGTTAACGCGCCACTGAATAGCGGCAAGAAGCTACCGGATCGATCGGCCACTACCCAGCCCGCCGATTCGACCGAACGGTATGAACGGAGCAAATTCGATGTCCAGCACCACGATGCCGACCACCCGGGCCCGCCGACTGCTGGCCGGTGCCACCCTCGCCTGCGCACTGACCGGCGCGGCCTTCATCACGGGCACCGGGGCCGCGAGTGCCGCGCCCGACAAGGACTTCGGCGATTCGACCGGATGGGATCACATCGACCCGCGCGGGTTCCACCACTCGTTCGACGACCCCCGGTCGCGGGCCGAGCGGGATCGGGCGCGGCGTGACCACCTCCCGACCTCCTTCGGCGAGCAGGCCGAGGCGTCGAACAGCTCCGGCGGCACCACCACCACCTGGACTCAGGTCGGCCGCGACAACGGCTCCGGTTGGGTAGTGTGCCGGCCGCTGGCCCGGGTTTGCTGATGCGCCTCGATCGTCGGCTCGGTCGGCACCTACTCAGTTGTCCCAGGAGGCGACGCCGACCGGCCCGACGCCGACGCACACCGTGAGCCCCGGGGTGAGCGCGCCGATCCGGAGCGCGCGGCCGCTGCCGACCGTACGCACATAGACGGTGTTCAGCCCGCGCCGGATCGGAACGGTCACCCAGTCGCCGTATTCCAGGGCGACCGTGATGCTGCCGTCCCCGCTCGCGAGGTAGTTGAGTTGGGCCGTCCATTCGTGATCGAGCAGGGGGCCGTCGAGCGGGAGAACGGTGGGCGCGGTGCCCTGGACGCGGTATCCGCAGTCGCGGTCGGGTCCTGGAGTGATGCTGCGGTTCCACCAGACCTCGGCGTCGACGATCGCGCCGGTGTCGGTGATCATCCGCAGCCGGGGCGTGGAGGTGGCGAAGGCGTCCGCCGGTGCGACGGCGGACAGCACCCGGCTGATCAGATTCTGCGGATAGACCGTCGGGTTCAGCACCTGCCACGGCACTTCTTGTTCCAGCAGTGGTTCCTGCCGCCAACCATGCAGTGCCGCCTCGGTATTCGCGATGTAGGTGCGCGCCGGGTTGGGCTGCCAGCAGCGCACGAAGGCGCAGGTGGACCACAGGCAGCTCAGGATGAACACCATTGTCACCGCGATGGTGACGCGGGGGCGCGCACGGGTGCTGCGGCGGGCGTGCGCCGACAGGATCAGGGCGAGCGCCGCGGCCAGCACCACCGTCGAGTCGGCGAAATAGCGCAGTGACCGGAGCAGTTCCGCCGCAGCGGTATTCGGCCCGCCGCGCGCCAGCACCACCGGCAGCTGTGCGAGCAGGATGTAGGCGGCAACCACCAGCCAGACCGCGAGCACGCGCCGGCGGGCGCGGATGGTCACCGCCACCACGGCGGCCAGCGCGAACCACGCCGCCGCCACCGCCCAGTCCGGCGGATCCGCCCACGGTGTCGCCGGAGGCCAGCGCTCCCAGTGCCACGGGCCGCCGAACAGTGCGGGCGTGACGTCCAATGCCGCTGTCCCGGAGAGGAATTCCCGGGTCTCGGTACTGCCGACCGAGGCGCGGGGCAGCCCGACCACCGCGAGATAGGCCAGTGACCAGCAGGTGAGTACCACGCCGGACCCGATCCACAGCGCCGCACCCCGCCGCGCCACCGTGCGCACCGGCGCTGCCCGCCCGTCGAGATACCGGATCAGCACCGCGAAGGCGAAGGCCGCGAACGGCACGATCGCCGCCTTCTCGAAGAACAGCAGCGCCACCGCCGAGACCGCGACCCCCGACATCGCGTACCGTCGCCGCCGAGTCCGCGTCAACAGCACCGCATCGGCGATCACCCAGGCCAGCGCGCCCTGCAACGGCAGCGCGTTGAGCGCCGCCGACCACCACGCGAAGGCGGGAATCGTCAACGGGCAGAACGCATAGAACACCAGCGGCACCAGCACCGCCCACCGCGCGCCCAGCAGTACCAGCAGCATGCGCAGTACGGCCACCGATGCGACGAGTTGCAGCAGCACCATGGAGGCCGCTGCCGCGGTCCACCCCAACGGGGCCACCGCCGTCACCACCCACGCGGTGACGAAGGCCAAGGGCATGAAATGCCCGTCGTGGTCGTGCAGCAGCAGCTCCGCCGACCACACCGGATACTCGGCCGCCCGGCTCACCAGAATGAAATCGTCCCAGTAGAAGAACCCGGACCCGGCGACCCACCCTCGAATCACCAGCTGTAACACCAGCACACCCACCGCCGCGACCACGATCGGCCGCACCCGCGACCGGTGCACCGATTCCGCGCGCACATCGGCCCGCGGCGGTTCGATCATGACGGTGTCCATGCCGCCCCACCGTAACGCGCGGACGCTCGGAGGGCGTGGAGCCCGTGCTGGTGGGCTGTGGGGCGCGCATCCGGTCAGCGCGGTCCGGCGAACGGCGAGAACCGCACGTCGGTGCGGTGGGCAGCGCCGAACCAGCCGGTAGCATCCGGCGCATGCTGAATACCGCGTTGTCGCCGCTCGGGGAGCCGCTGGATTCGCGGCGTTTGCAGCAGTTTCTGTGTGTGGCGGAGGTCGCCAGCTTCAGTCGGGCCGCCGAGCGTCTGCATGTGAGTCAGCAGGCACTCAGCAGTTCGGTCGCCAAGTTGGAAGGGCAGTTGGGGGTGTCGCTGTTCGATCGGTCGGGTCGGCAGGTGCGGCTGACGGCGGCGGGGGAGGCACTGCGGGCGGGCGCGTCGGTGTTGTTGGCGGCGGGCCAGGTCTTGGCGCGGCAGGTGCGGGATGCGGCGGCGGCGCAGCAGCGGCCGTTCGTGGTGGCGCATACGCCGGCCATCACCGGCGAGGAGGTGCACGAGGTGCTGGAGCCGGTGCGCGCGGGGATGCCGGAATTGTCCGTGACGGCCATCCAGATGTTTCCGAAGGAGCTCGAAGCGGCGGTGCTGGACGGCCGGGTCGATCTGGCGCTGCGGCGGGGCACGACCGTGCCCGCCACCCTGGCCTCGGCGGTGATCGCGTATCACCCGCTGCGGATCGCCGTCGCGAGCGGACATCCGCTGGCCGGGCGGCGTACCGTCACCCTCGGTGAGCTGCGCACGGAACGAATCGTCGTGTGGGCTCCACCGGGTGCGTCGTTCTACACCGACTTCATTCTGAGCACCTGCCGCCGTGCGGGTTTCGAGCCTGCGCTGGTGGTCGATCGGATTCAGGGCACGACGCCGGCGACGGCCGTGCTCGACTATCCGGATGCGGTCGCCTTCGTCACCGCGCCGCCCGGTTCGGCACTCGGCGATCGGGTGTGGGTTGTCGAGATCGAGCATCCGCCGCTGGCTCCCGTGCAGGCCGTGTGGCTCCCGCATACTCGTTCGGCCATTCGCGATCTACTGACCACGGGCGATAACCCGCATACGCGTGGCTAACAAGCAGTATTTGTAGGTTCACCCAAATATTCTGTTTCTCATTTGTCAGTCCGACTCCTAGCGTCGGTACCGGAAGATCTCCGAACTCCGAACGAAGGACTGACCTATGAGCAACACGTTGGCAGGCAGGTCGGCGGTCGTCGCCGCGGGTGCGAAGAACCTCGGCGGGCTGATCAGCAACTCCCTGGCGGAACGCGGCGCGAACGTGCTGGTGCACTACAACAGCGCGAGCACCGAGGCCGAGGCCGACAAGACCGTCGCCGCCATCGAGGCACTCGGCCGCAAGGCGGTGAAATTCCAGGCCGATCTCACCGTTCCGGCGAATGTGCGGCAGCTGTTCGACGCGGCCGTCGATGCCTTCGGCACCGTGGATATCGCCGTCAACACCGTCGGCAAGGTGCTGCGCAAGCCGATCGTGGAAACCACCGAGGCCGAATACGATTCGATGTTCGACAGCAATGCGAAGGCCGCCTACTTCTTCCTCCAGGAAGCCGGTAAGCGTCTGGCGGACGGCGGCCGGATCGTCACCGTCGTGACCTCGTTGCTGGCCGCCTTCACCGACGGCTACTCCACCTACGCCGGTGCCAAATCCCCCGTGGAGCACTTCACCCGCGCCGCGGCGAAAGAGTTCGCAGCCCGCGGCATCTCGGTCAACAATGTCGCCCCGGGGCCGATGGACACCCCCTTCTTCTATCCGCAGGAGACTCCGGAGCGGGTGGAGTTCCACAAGTCCCAGGCGATGGGCGGCCGCCTCACCCGCATCGAGGACATCGCCCCCCTGGTGGAATTCCTGGTCACCGACGGCGGCTGGGTCACCGGCCAGACCATCTTCGCCAACGGCGGCTACACCACCCGCTGACCCGGGTGGAACAGCGCTGTGTATCCGTGGGCCTTTCGTGATCAAGGGAAGGGGAAGACAGTGCGGGAGCCGACGGTGTGCGGTTGCCAGCGCAGTGGGTCGGCGTTGCCCGAGCACACGAATTCGCCCCAGACGCGGCGCATGGGCGCACCGAGTGCGTCGACCCGGTCGAAGGGGAGGCCGCCCAGCATGGGCGCGTCGCGCCAGGCGTCGGCGTCACCGAACAGCAGTGGCAGGTCGATGCAGTGGCAGGCGCCGAACGGCGCGTCCGGCGCCAGCGGTTCGACGCGGTAGCGGTGGACCGCCGCCGCGACCCGCCGCCCGACGGCGGGGACCCGGGAATCATGTGACGGGCACGGGGTGACACCGTCACCGCCACTCCGCCGGTCGAGCGGGGCGACGGGCCAGCGCCACAGGGCGCTCTCCGGCACCGGTTTCGAGAGGTCCGTCAGGCGCTGACCCGCATCGGCGGCGCGAAGGTGCGCAGCAGTGGTTCCACCACGCGGGCGGCGATCGGTCCGAGCACCGCCATGAGCAGGACGTAGGTGGTCGCCAGGGCCGCGAATTCCGCCGGTACCGCACCGGCCGCGACCGCGAGTCCGGCGATGACGATGGAGAACTCCCCGTGCGCCACCAGCGCCGCACCCGCTCGTGCGCGGCCGTTGCGGGAGGCTCCGGCGCGGCGGGCGGCCCACCAGCCGGTGAAGAGTTTGGCGGCGGTGGTCACCACGGCCAGCGCGACGGCCCAGCCGAGCACGGGCGGGATGCTGCTGGGATCGGTGCTCAGCCCGAACAGGACGAAGAACAGCGCGGCGAACAGATCGCGCAGCGGTTCCAGAAGTTTGGCGGCGTTGTGCGCCGTCGATCCCGAGATCGCGATGCCCAGCAGGAACGCGCCCACCGCGGCCGAGACCTGGAGCGCGGAGGCGACCCCGGCGACCAGCAGTGCCGCACCCAGCAGTTTGAGCAGGAAGATCTCGCGAATATCGCTGTCCACGATCATGGACACGTAGCGGCCGTAGCGCAGCGCCACCACGAGCACCACGGTGACCGCCGCCAGGGCGATGCCGACCGACTGCAGTCCGGCGAGGAAGCCGATTCCGGCCAGCACCGCGGTGAGCACCGGCAGATATCCGGCCATGACGAGGTCTTCGAACACCAGGATCGACAGAATGGTCGGCGTCTCCCGGTTGCCGAGTCGGCCGAGGTCGTTGAGCACCTTGGCGACGATGCCGGAGGAGGAGATGTAGGTGACGCCCGCCATGGCCACCGCCCCGGTCACGCCCCAGCCCAGCCACAGCGCCACCAGCACCCCCGGGGTCGCGTTCAACACCAGGTCGACCACGCCCGCCGCCCAGGATCTGCGCATACCCGTGACGAGTTCGCTTGCGCTGTATTCCAATCCGAGCAGCAACAGCAGCAGCACCACGCCGATCTCGCTGGCCAGGTGAATGAACTCGTCGATGTGGTCGAGTTCGACCAGCCCGCCGGTGCCGAATACCAGCCCGCCGATCAGGTACAGCGGGATCGGCGACATGCCGATCCGCGCGGCCAGTCGTCCGAGCAGTCCCAATCCGAAAAAGACCGCGCCCAGTTGAATGAGTGCGAGCGCGGTTTCGTGTGCCACCATCTACTTTCAGCTATCCCGTCACAGTCATGGCGGCGGGTGGGGCATCAGCCGTTGTCGCGGAGTGTTCTCCGTCCAGACCTCCCGGCTCGCTCGATGGTAATGATTCCGTAAAGAAGTTGTTTTTGCAAACCGAACGCCCTGGTCGGCCACCGACTTCCGGCCAATGCCGACCGGTAGCCATCCTTTCGCCGCGCGGCAACGAATAGCGATCACCGCACGAATCACCTTGCTCCATAACGCATCTTCACGAAGGAGGAATACCTATGATCCCGCGCTTCATCGACGACGTCACCTCGGCAATCAACAACCTCCTCGCCTGGCTGCTGATCCCGTAGCCGCGCCGCCGCCCGGGGCAGTCGCCGCCCCGGGCGGTTCTCCCACCACGCCGGATACGTCCCCGACGCCCGGTAGCGGACGCCCGGTAACGACGGGTCTCCGCCGCGAATCGAGTACTCGGGTACTCGGTACACCGTGATGTGCCGGGGATAGGTTCTACGGTGGGGCCGGGGTTGCAGGGCGAAAGGGAGTCATCATGCCTACCGCGAATTTCGGGACGAAGGACGAACCCGGTTTCGAGCTCGAGCAGAGTCCGGATCTGATCGTGGTGCGCGCACGGTACGGGCGCGGGGTGCCGTTGCAGGCGGGGTCGGTGCGCACGCCCGTCAGCGGGGTGCTCGAGGACGCGAGCCTCGTGCAGACCTACCCCGAGGCGGGGGTCGAGGTGTATCGCATTCCGCCCGGATCCCGGTCGGTCGAGGAACGCAAGACACGGCTGAACGCCGCTCCCGAGGTGCGTTTCGCCGGACACGTGCTGGTGGATCCGGTCGGCGACGAACCCGTGCTGTACACCGAGAACATCTTCGTGAAGTTCGTCGACGAGGCGGATCCACGCGACTGCGAGGCCGTGCTGCGCGAGGCCGGACTGTCGATCAAACAGCGGGTGGACTACGCCGAGAACGCCTACTTCGCCGCCGCGCCGGAAGGCACCGGACAGCGAACCTTCGATATCGCGAACACGCTGCTGCGCCGCGCCGATGTCATCTACTCCCATCCCGAACTCATTCGCCGCCGCGCCCGCAAGGCCGTCTTTCCCCCGCAGTGGCATCTGCGCACCACCGTCATCGGCGGGGTCACCGTGGACGCGCACGCGAATGTCGAAGCGGCCCATGCCATCACCCGCGGCTCCGGCGCGACGGTGGCCGTCGTCGACGACGGCGTGGACATCGACCATCCGGAATTCGCCGGTACCGGCAAGGTGGTCGCCCCGCGCGACGCCACCCTGCGCACCGACGATCCGCGACCGAAGGACCCGTTCGGCACCGGACCCGACTTCGGCGACAATCACGGCACCGCCTGCGCGGGCGTGGCCTGCGCCAATGGCGCGCTCGGTGCGTCCGGGGTGGCTCCCGACGCGGCCCTCATGCCGATTCGCCTGGCCTCGGGACTCGGTTCCCAGGCGGAGGCGCAGGCGTTCCAGTGGGCGGCCGATCACGGCGCGGACGTCATCTCGTGCAGCTGGGGTCCGGCCGACGGCCTGTGGTTCCGGCCGGACGACCCGGCCCACCAGCGGGTGGTGCCCATGCCCGCCAGCACCCGGCTCGCCATCGACTACGCGATCACCAAGGGCCGCGGCGGCAAGGGCTGCGTCATCTGCTTCGCCGCGGGCAACGGCAACGAGTCCGTCGACAACGACGGCTATGCCAGCCACCCGTCCGTGATCGCCGTCGCGGCCTGCAACGACACCGGAAAGCGCAGCGTTTACAGCGATTTCGGCAAGGCCGTGTGGTGTGCCTTCCCCAGCAACGATTTCGGCCACGCCCCCTTCGGTCATCCCGACCCTCTCACCCCGGGCATCTGGACCGTCGATCGTCGCGGCGCGGACGGCTACAACCCGGGCGATCCCGAATGGGGCGATGCCGCAGGACATTTCACCAACAGCTTCGGCGGCACCTCGAGCTCCTGCCCGGGTGCGGCCGGCGTCGCGGCACTGGTGCTGTCGGTGCGTCCGGAGCTGACCTGGCGGCAGGTCAAGGATCTGCTCCAGGGCTCCTGCGATCGCATCGACAGCTCCGGCGGCGGATACGACGCGGCGGGCCACAGTGCCAGGTACGGCTTCGGCAGGCTCAACGCGCTGGCC
>NZ_JASCXP010000022.1:0-33461 GCF_030010695.1 Nocardia sp. CC201C | reverse complement strand
CGTCCCGGCCGCCGACGAACTCGGCATCTACGCACCGGTTCTCACCACGTTCGTGCCCTTCGGCCCGCGCCGCTCGCTCTGGTCGGCGGCGCGTTCGGTGAACCGCCAACTCGACCGCAAGGTTCGTCAGCGGCGGCACCTCGCCACGGTCGCCGGGATGCGCTACGGCACCCCGAAGTCTCTCGAATCCGGCTGGCGCGTGGTGAAACTCATCGACCGCCGGGCCCCGTGGAATGTCTCGGTGACCAACCTCGGCCGCGTCGACTTCCCGCCCGCGCCGGGGGAGTGGCGCACCTGCGGCCTGTCCGTCGCCGCGGGCAACTCCTGTGTCAGCGCCCTCACCGTCGCCGTGGCCACCGCGCACGACGAAATGAGTCTCGAGTTCTGCTACGTGGACGGCGTGCTGTCCCCGGAGTCGGCCGAACGCTTCGCCGATCTGGTGCTTGCGACCCTCGCCGACCGGGTGGGGTAGCCAAGCCGCACCGCGACTTTCGCACAGGGTCGTAGCCCCGGTTCGGTGGCCCGGATCGCGGCGGCCCATGTGCGGCGGGCGCCGGTCCGCTTGCGCGGACGCGCCGGGAGACCGGCCGGGGCGGCGCTGTGCCGCCACCGTCCTCGTGCGTCCGGTGTGGTCGGCGCGCCCCCGCATCGGCGCGCCGTGTGTATCTGCCCGCTACGCCCAGCGGCGTCATGCTCGCGGTGTCACCCGCGCAGCAGCGCGCGCAGTGCCGCGCGATCGGGCTTGCGGGTGCGTCCGCCCACTGGGATCTCGTCGACCATCACGATCTCGTCGGGCAGCGCGGACGTGTCGATCAGCCGGGGCAATTCGCGTGCGAGCCGCGCCCGCACCGCCGTCGCGTCCCCGTCCGCCACCACGGCGAGCACGATCCGCTCGTCCCCGATCTCGTCGGGCAGTCCGACTATGATGGCCTGCCGCACGCCGGGCACCCGCGCGATCACGGGTTCGTACAGTCCGGGATAGATATTGGTCTTGCCGCGGATCATCATGTCCTTCTTGCGGCCGACCAGCACGATGGTGTCGCCGTCCATCCGCGCGAGATCGCCGGTGCGGACTTCCTTCAGCGGCGTTTCGCCGAGGTACCCGCGGCACAGGTTGGGTCCGGACAGGATCAGCTCACCATCGTCGGCCACCCGCGCGTCCACCCCGCTGACCGGTGCGCCCAGCGGATCGCCCGCACCGTCGTAGGCCAGCTTGGCCGCCCCGGTGGTGACCGCCACCGGCAGGATCTCGGTCATGCCGTAGATGGCGAGGAATTCGCAGCCGGGCAGCGCGGACCGCGCTCGGCGCAGCAGCGCGGTGGTCACCGGTGCCCCACCGAGCGACACCTCCCGCAGCGTGGGTGCCGCCAGCGTTCCGGATTCGATGGCGGTCAGCGCCACCGCCAGATCGGCGGGCGTGAAGAACGCGTGCGTCGCCGCATCCAGCCCACGGGTGAATTCGATCGGGTCGATATGCGTCCCGAAGCGCGGATAGCGCGGCAGCGACCACCGCGCCCCCGCCATGAGCGCGGGCAAACCCATCATCAGCTGCTCGGTGTGCAGATGTGCCCCCGGCCCGAGGCTGGACCGCCCCGCCATGGCGGCCAGCCCGGCTCCGAGCGAACCACGGGTGTGCACAACGGCTTTGGGATCATCGGTGGTGCCCGAGGTGAAGACGATCAGCGCATCGGTGTCGGGATCCAGCCGCCGCTCGGCACCCCTCGCACCTGGCTCCAGCAGCCGCCGCTCGGCACCCGTCGCACCTGGCTCCAGCAGCCGTCGCAGCGGCAGCGATCCGCCGGGCGTGCCCGGCAGCCGCGGTCCGCTGTGAATGTGCCGGACGCGCAGCCGCCCGAACGCGGGCAGCTCCAGCCCCTTGGCCCGCCCGACCCGGCGCAGCGGCCCGCTCAACAGGTAGAGCAGGGATTCGGTTGCCGCCCAAGTGGGTTCGACGACGCGCAGCCGCCGTGCGAACAGTTCCGGTCCTACTCCCGGGTCGACGAAGACGATGGTCCCCCCGGCCGCGATGGTGCCGAGGATGAGCGCCACCGCGTCCACGCACGGGCGGATGGAGAACAGCATCCGATCGCCGGGGCGAAAGCCATTGGCGTGCAACCGCTCCGCCACGCCGTCGATGAGCGCGACGAGCTCGCCGTAGCCGAGCGGTCGCGCACCGACCATACCCAGTGCCGGGGCGTCGGGATGTCGTCGCGCCTGCTCCCGCAGTAGTTCCAGGAAGTCACCGGGACCGTCGCTCACCGAATGTCCACCAATTCCGGCTTGTACCGGTGATCGGCGTACCAGGCGAGCGTCTTGCGGACACCCCACGCCCGCACCCGCCGATTGGAGCCGAAAACCCGCACGTCCCTGCGCAATCCGTACTCGGTGGTAATCATCCGCACGGCGTTCACCAGCGCCCGATCCTCGTGCAGCTCCTCGATGGCCGTGCGCGGAAATCCACCCGCCGCCTCGTACAGCTCGGCGGTGATGGCCATATTGCAGCCGGGCGTCATCACGTACGGCCCGAGGTAGCGCGGATCCTGATTCCCGGGCCGGAACTTGCCGAAGGTGGACGCCACCTCCAGCGCGAAGCGGATGACATTGCGGTCGACCCAGCTCACCCCCTCGTCGGTGCGGGGTATGAGCTGCCCGCTGATCAGCCGCAGCCCGGAGTCGAACCCCGCGTGGATGCGTGCGGTCCAGTCGGAGGCCGGTATGCAGTCGGCGTCCGTGCGTGCCAGCCGCACGGCTCCCGCGGCGATGGCGTGCCGCATGCCGGTGTCGGCCGCGGCTCCGGTGCCCTTCTGGGATTCGTCGATGATCTCGATGCGCATGTCCGGGTGCGCGGCGGCGAAGTCCTTCACCACCGCCGCGGTGCCGTCGGTGGAGTTGTTGTCCACCACGATCAGGGTGAAGTCGCGGTCGCGTTGGGCGGCGAGCGCGTCCAGGGTGGCCCCGATGCCGTATTCCTCGTTGTAGGCGGGCACGATCACCCAGAGTTTGCTCATGACCCCTCCCGTGGTCCGGCGACTGCGCCCCGATGCGAAACGCACTCTGGGGTGAAATCGCGTGCCGTCCGGTCGGCGTTATCCGTGCTCACCCACATGGTCGCGCATCTCACCCCAGTCGATAGGTGATGGCGGCGGCGGACGGCCCCGCACCCGCCGCCACGAACAGCATGGCCTGCTGCCCGTCGAGCATGCCTTCCTCGCGTGCGGTGAGATAGCCGACCGGCAGCGCGGAGGTGTGCGCGTCGCCCGCGGTGCTGTCGGCGCAGAGGGCTCCGGTGGGCAGGCCGAGTCGTTCGGCGAGCACTTCCGGGAAGTCGGGCGTGGGCCGCCCGCACACCAGCACGGTGCGGGTGATGTCGATATCGTCGACCTCCACCGCGGCCAGCGCCGCTTCCACGGCGTGCTGGAGCAGTTCGTCGACGGTGGTCGCCGTGCGGTCGACGACGATGGTGGAGCGTCCGGTGGTGCCCATGCGCGGCAGGTTCACGAATCCCACCGGTTGCGGCCGCTCCTCCGTCGCCCCGACGTGCAGGCTGCCGAATCCCGCCCGGCCGTCCGATTTCTCGAGCAGCAGTGCCGCCCCGACGGGCGTGATCGGGAATCCGTCGACGGGTTCGGCGGATCCGGACGGATGCGCGTCGCCGGAGACGATCAGCACCCGCCGCACCGCCGCCGATTCCACCAGCGCCTGGCTCACCTGCACGGCATTGAGCACTCCGCAGGCCCCGTTCATGAGGTCGAAGCTCAGGCACGGCACATCCCCGCTGGCGTACTCCAGTCCGATGCCCACCTGCTGCTGGATCAGCGCCGACATGGCGGGTTCCACCATATTGGCGTCCCGGTAGACGCCCACGTTGATGAGCGCGTCGATCTGGTCGGGCGTGGTCCCGGCCCGCTCGATGGCCTGTTTCGCGGCCAGCGCCGCCTGCTCGATGGAACTGCCGCGGCCCGAGACCGTGGCCACCGAGGAGATCGCGATGCCCATGGTCATCCCACCCGCAATTCGCCGAGGGTCACCGAGAGGAATCCGGCCACCACACCGGACGCGGCGGGCACCATCAGCACCTTCGCGCCGCCGGTGAGCAGCCCCTGTTTCAGCGCGTCGTGCAGTACCACGAAATGTGATGTGGACGCGGTATTTCCGTATTTGTCGAGCACCATCAATCCGGGTGGCATGGCGGCGTCGAATTCCCGTTCGGCGATCTTGTTGATCAATTCCACCGCGGGACCGCTGAATTGATGATGGATCACATAGTCGTATCCCTCGTCGCCGAACCCGCCGCCGCGCTCGCGCAGGAAATCATTCTGCCGAGTGGTCCACAGCAAATATCTGGCTTCGTTGTGCATGGCCCGGTTGTCCGTGTACAGCGCGATGCCGGGACTCCGGTCGCTGGGCATGCCGAGGCACAGGCCCGCGAAGGCGGCGCTGGTATTGAGTTCGATGTATTCGATGCCCTCGTCGGCCCCGCCGTCGGCGTCGAGCACCACCGCCGCGCCCGCGTCGCCGACGGTGAGCGAGGCGAACTGCGGATCGTATTTCTCCGACATCTCCCGCACGGCGGTATCGGCGATGGGGGTGATGTTCTCGCCGGACACCACCAGTCCGCGCCGCGCGATCCCGGCCCGAATCATCCTGTCCAACACCAGCACTCCGGTCAGCATGCCCGCGCAGGCATTGGAGACGTCGAAGTGCACGGCCCGGCGCGCGCCCAGTTCGTTGCGCAGCATGAGCGCGAAGGAGGGTTCGAGGGTGAAGTCGCCGTCGCGGATGCGGGTGATCGAACAGGAGATGATCACATCCAGATCCGCGGCGTCGTAGCGGGAATTCGCGAGCGCGTCGCGTGCGGCGTCGGCCGCGAGGGTGAACGAGTCCTCATTCGCACCGGCCGTGCGGCGGGCGCGCACGCCGCTCACCCGTTCCAGGTCGATGGGGTTGTCGATGGTCAGCTGCCGCATAAGCTCTGCGGTAGTCACTTCGTTGTCGGGCAGTGTCGATCCCACCGCTTCGATGCGCGATCTCACCATGTTCGGCTCCAGACAGTGATCGGTTGCGGGCGACCGTAGCAGTGTGTGTATTTCGGTTTTGAAAAATTCTCAGGTCAGATGTGTGATGTGAACGACATTGCACCCCGGGAGGATCGATGTTGGATACCGCCAAGCGCCACGAATTGGCTCTGCTCGCCGCCGGTCAGCCCTGGCTGCCCGCGCTGCTGCTCGCCGGCCGGCTGGCCCGCCCCATCCGCAAGGTGCCCAAGCTCGGCTGGTTCGTGGCGGACCCGGCGGTGGCCCGGCAGATCTACAACGATCACGCGCACTTCAGCATCGTCTCCGAGGGAGCCGCCGGGCACTGGTGGGCGCAGGTGATCGGCGACTGGGTGGAGGATCTCTTCGAGGGTCCCGGCCACACCGAGTTGCGCGACAAGGTCCGCGACCTGTTCACCGCCAGGCACACCGAAGACCTGGTCGAACGGGTGATCGGCCCGGCCCTGCGGGAGCTCGCGACGGACCTGGCCGCCGGTCGCACGGTCGATATCGCCGAACGCGCTCGGGTGCTGGTGGGCCGCAGCGTCTCCGATCTGGTCGGTATGGGACCGGCCGACATCGCCGCCCTGTTCACCGACGGCACCCTCGACGGCGATGCCGACGAGCCGTTCCGGGTGCTGTTCGAACATGTCGAGGAACTGGTGAATCTCGGCATCGGCACCATGGCGTCAACCACCCTTGATCCGGTAGCCCTGGATCGCGCCCGCACCCTGGCCGCCAAGCTGTCGGCCTCGGTCCCCGCCGCCTACGAGCGCGCCGACGGCAATACCACCCTGGGCCGCTGCCGAGAGCTGGGCCTCCCGGTCGAACACGCCTCGGGGCTGGCCATTCTCATGGCGGTGGCGGGTACGGACACCCTGGCCAGCGCCATGGGCCGAATGGTCGCGCTGCTGCACGACAGCGGCGAGCAGCACGCCCTGCTGGCCGCGCCGGACCGAGTGCCCGACGCGGTGCGCGAAACCCTGCGCGTCACCAGTCCCGCCTACCTGGTGGGCCGCTCGGTCACCGCCGATGTGGAGGTCGCCGGGCGTCGCCTCGTCGCGGGCGAGCATGTCAAGATCCTGACCTGGTCGATCAACAATGCCGTCGGCGATTTCCGGGTGCACCGCGACTATGTCCCGGAAACCCGTCAGCTCTGGTTCGGCGGCGGTCGGCACCTGTGCCTCGGCGCGCAGCTGGTGCACTCCGAGCTGTCGGCCCTGCTGCGCGCTCTCACCGCCGCCGGACGTCCCTTCGAGATCGTCGAAAGGCGTTATCGCCGAAAGGTATTCATCCCCACGTACGAAACCCTGCGCATCCGGCTGACCTGAACCCCAACTACCGCTCCGCATGTTGTACTCTGACTGTAGTGTTTTAATCCGGAGTGCATTTCGAACGGAGTGATGCCAGGTGGTGCGCACCAATCCCGAACGCCGACGGGCACTGCTGGACGGCGCGATCGAGGTCCTCGCCCGCGACGGCGCCCGCGGCCTCACCTTCCGTGCCGTCGACAAGGAGGCGGCGGTCCCGGCGGGCACCGCCTCCAACTACTTCACCAACCGCGACGACCTGCTCGTTCAGGTGGGCCACCGCTACTACGAGCGTCTGATACCCAGCGACGAGACCATGGCCAAGCTCACCCAGGCCCCGCGCACGAGGGAAACCATCACCGAGCTCATGACCGAAGTGGTCGACCGCATCACCAACTTCCGCACCGGCTATATCGCCCAGCTGGAACTGCGCCTGGAATCCACCCGTCGCCCCGAACTCCAGGCCCTGCTCACCGAACGGGTGCGCGCCGATATCGACTTCAATATTCGCAACCATCTCGACTCCGGTATGCCCGGCGACGAGGACACGGTGCTCCTGCTCTACCTCGCCCTCAACTGGCTCATTCTCGAACGCCTCACCCTCCCCGGCATTTTCGGCGAGCAACGGGCGCGCGAACTGGTCACCGTCGCGGTGGACCGGGCTATCGGCAACGACTGAATTCCTCGGGAATCAATCGCAACAGCCACCACGGCCGTGCGGGCAGCTCCGGGGTGTAGAGCCGCACCGCCATTCGGCTCACCCGCCGACTGCGCACGTCCCGGATATGCAGACTTTCCTCCGGAGAATCCGGCTCGGGTAATCCGCTGTTCCAGAGTTCTTCCCACTCCGGTGCGACCCGGCACCGTTCGATGACCTCCTCGACACTGCGGTCCGGGGTGATGATCGAGGTGAACATGCGCAGCCCGTGCTGGAGACGGTGCGCCTCCCGATGCCATTCGACCATGACGGTGCGCGCGTTCGGATCCAGGAACATCCATTCGACGAAGTTTCTTCCGGCCCGCATTCCCGGAAAAGTCCGCTGGTAGGCGGTATTCGCCGCGACGATGGTGAAGGTCGGCATGAGATAGAGGCTGGCCGGATGGTCGAGGCTGGCCAGATCGGCGAGGTCGCTCGGCGCGGGACCCGCGGATTCGCTGTGCGGCACCCGCCCGAACACGCTCGGCAGCACCAGTCCGAGGATATGTCTGCGATAGATCGGCGGCACGGCGAGCTCGTCGAACAGTACCTGCAGGGTGTTCAGCGTGGTGGTCCGAGTGCCCGCCTCGATCTTCTCGATGAGCGAGACCGATACGTTGGCGCGGGCGGCGAGCTGGGCCCGACTGAGTCCGGCATCCAGTCTGCGTTGGCGTAGGTATTCGCCGAACATGTTGTTGACCAACGGATATCACCTCTCGGTTGGCATCTCTCGGTTCCTGCCGCGGGTTCGCTCACGGATTGTGTGGATGGCGACCGTTGATCTCCCATCGCTTACCCCCGGATAATAGAACATATGTTCGAAGCTTAACGATTTAGGTGCCGTGACCTGCGTGTCGGAGGTCACGGCACCACCGTGGTCGGGGTGGAAGGCGGTCAGGTGGGCTGGTTGGATGTGTGTATCGGAAACCGAATCGGGTGGGCGATGACCGCGGCGGGGGTCGAGGTCGGTGAACTCGCGGGGTGTATGGGAGTTACGGACTCGGAGTGGACCGACCGAATGGCGGAACCGGCGTCGTTCACGCTCGCGGAGTTGATCCGAATGTCGGCTCCGTTGGGGTGCAACGCTTTCGAACTCTTACCCTTCCCTGGTTGTCCGTTGGTCGCGCCCGGTGAAGTGTGTTGTTGCACAAGGGGTACCGCGAATCCCGGGCAATCATGACCCGTGGGTAGTGTCGCGCGAGCGGGTAGCGAATCGCCGTGTAGCAGAGCGCCTTTGAAGTTCCTTTAGCTCGGCTATGGGTTATAAATACGTGGATTCCGGTGCGGCGGCTTGTTCCGGCCGGAATCGGCTCGAAGCTGAGCACTTGAAGGTAAGGGGAAACTGATCGTGGAAATTGGCTCGATGCCTGAGTTGATGGCGCAGGGTGCGTGCTCTGAAACGGCGTTGCGATCCGCCATCGGCGGCGATGCCGTCAACCGGGTCATCGATGGCAGTGCGACCGTCACCGACGTGCTGATCGCCGCCTGGGTGGGGAGGGCCGCCGATCCGGCCCAGACTCTTGTCGACTACGCGCGCTTTCACGTCGGGATACCGGTCGACGAGACCGGTAGGCCCAATGGCACGTGGTGTGCCTGACGCGCCACGGTGTGTCGTGGCCGCCGGATAGGCGACGGCCACGTATGTACGGGTGGATCGGGGTTCCGCGCCACCCGGTGAATCGAACCGGCCGGGAGCCTTCTCAGCGCGGCGGCTCGATGCCCTTCGTCGCGAGTGCTACGAACTCACGCATCGGTATCTCGAGCGCTTCGCAGAGCGCGAAGAGCTGATTCATATCCGGCGACCGCTCGCCGTTCTCGAACCGCTGGATGGTGCTGAGCCCCAGTCCGGTGCGGTCGGCGAGTTGCTGCCGGGAGAGGTGCTTGCGTGCGCGTGACGCCCGCAGCTCGTTGCCCACTGCGCGGTTGATCTCCGCGGCCGTCTCATTCAAGCCCATACGGACCATTCTGAAGTCCGAACGGAGTTGTCGCAACGACTTCGATCGTGGCGTAGGCGATGCCGTCATGATTCCTGCAAACTCCAAGGAAAATCCGTTCGGGGTTGCTACAGGTCCGAACGGAACATATTGTGCTCCGTATGGAACAGTTGGATGTGCTTGTTGCGGAGCAGGTGCGGCGCGTCGCGGCGCAGCTGGGTCGTGATAGCGACGACCTTGCTCGGTGTCTCGGCCTGTCGCGGGAGGAGTTGCGGCTGCTCCTGGCTGCGCGGCGATCCTTCACGCTGGAGCATTTGGTGCGGATCGCCGATGCTCTCGGCTGCTCGGTGGAGGAGCTGATTCCGGACGTCGAGGCGTCGGCTGAGTACCCCGGTGCGCGCGCCGAATGCCGTTCCATGGGTTGCGAAGCCAACCATTCGCACGGTGCGTGTGACATATGTCACGGCGCCGGACCCGCAGAGATTCCACTTACTCGCAACATTTCAGTTAACGCGCAGCATGCGCTCAGCGATGCCGTCGAAAGCCTCCCCCGCCTGACCGGATTCGACCCGTGGCGGTCGGCCGTGCCCGGCCTGCCCTACCTCTCCGGCGACGAACCGAATGCCGTCGCGGTCATCGTGATCCACGACCCGCGCGACGGCCGCGTGTGCAGCGCCACGCTCATCGCCTCCCCCGACGGATCCGCCGCGACCCGTTGACTGTCCCTCCCGCGGAGCCGCCGCTGTCCGGCGCGTTCCGTCGTCTCTCCCGTGGAGCCGCCGCTGACCGGCGCGTTCCGCTCTCCCTCGGAGCCGCCGCCGTCTGGCGTACTCCGTCTCCCTGCGTAAGCCGCCCTGTCCGGCGTCTTCCGTGATCGCCCCTGCCCGCTCAGCAGAAAGTCCACACCCGCCATGACCGAATCCTCCGAGAAGATCGACGTGCTCATCATGGGCGGCACCTGGAACCCTCACGGCGACGGCGTCACCACCGCCTTCGCGGCCGCGCTCGATCCCGCCCGCTTCACCCCGCGCATGATCCCCTATCCGGCCGACTACGGCCGCCAGGTCGCGTTCGCCGACAGTCTCGCGGCGGGGCGCCGCGCGCTGCTCGAGGCCATCGAGGCCACCCCGAACCGCGTGGTACTCGCCGGATACTCCCAGGGCGCGGCCATCGCCGGTGACGTGGCCGCCGACATCGGCAAGGGCCTCTGGCCCCACCTGGAGGTGGCCGCCTGCGCGCTGATCGCCGACCCGCTGCGCCCCGCCGGTCAATGCGTCGGCCCCGAACCCGGCGGCTACGGCATCGCAGGCCAACGCTGGATCCCTTTCGTCCCCGCGTATTGGGCTGCGGCACAAGGCGATCCGATCACCGCCCTACCGCCCGGCAATGCCCTGCGCCTGCTCGCCGACCTCTCCGAGTACTTCTGCCTCGCCGACCGCGAAGCCATGCTCCGCTGGGGCCAGAGCCTCTTCGAGATCGCCGTCCACAAACGCCTCCAACGCTGGTGGTCCCCCAA
The DNA here is from genome assembly GCF_030010695.1 of Nocardia sp. CC201C. Classification (NCBI taxonomy): domain Bacteria; kingdom Bacillati; phylum Actinomycetota; class Actinomycetes; order Mycobacteriales; family Nocardiaceae; genus Nocardia; species Nocardia sp. CC201C. The sequence continues at coordinate 22,971 of NZ_JASCXP010000022.1, read as the reverse complement.
GAACTGGACCACCTGGACCGGCGTCCTCACCTACGCCCGCGGCTACCTCCTCGACGGCCGCCACACCGACGACTACATCCGCCTCGGCCACGCCGCCCGCCTGGCCGACACCATCAACCGAGAGGTGGCCTGACATGACCCCCGACCACCTCTATCTCTCCCACGACGCCATCCGCGAACTGGACCGCCTCCTGCGTGAAATCCCTGATCTCTCAGACGATCTCGCCGACGCCTTCGCCTGCCGCACCCGCCTCAACGGCCCCACCGAATACCGCCTCCAGCCCCGCTCCGCCACCCAACCCCTGCCCTACAACCCCGCCGCCTCGAAAGCCGCCGACCACCTACACGCCGTCCTGTCCTCCTGGACCCGCCTGATCTGCGAACAACGCGGCCTCCCCTACACCGCCGGAACTACGACCCCCGCCTTGGCCCGCTGGCTACACCGCAACCTCATTGCCTTCGCCATGACCGAAGGCGTCGAATCCGCCCCCGCCGAACTCGCGGCAGCTGTCGCCACCGCGACCCGAATCGTCTGCCCACCGGCCCGCGACCGCTCAATTGACGACGCCCAACTCGCGCAAGCCCGTCGCACGCGACTTAGCGCATCCGGAATCGCAACGCTTGCAAAGGAATTGAGCGGCGACTATCAGGGCCTCACCGTACGCAGAGTGCGAACGCTCCGAGACGCGGGCCGCATCGACCCGGTACCCGGCCCATGGTCCCCCGATCTGCCCGAGATGTTCGTCGTGGGCGAGGTGCTGGACGCTCACCTCGCCTACCCGGCACGCCGTAGCGTCGCGGCGTAACGGTGCCGCGGCATAACGGTTCAGAGATCGGCCAGGTCGTCGAACTCTCCAGCCTTGCAGCCCTGTAACCACGCGGTGAACTCAGCTCTGTCGAACGCTACGGTTCCTGCTTCGGGAGCGTTGCTATTGCGTATCAGCACAAGGTGTTTCGTCGCCGCGACCTCGACGCAAGTCTCTCGGTCGGTGAAGCTCGACTTGCGCCATGCGAGGTCATCCATTGGTACTCCAAGCGTCGGCCAGCCTGCGGATGAACGTACTGGACTCTCTCGGTGCCAAGGCTATCCGACACGCATGGTCGAACGATGCGACGAAGTAGGCGACCTCGTCGGGCTCGGATATGAAGTACCCGCCCCCGTATCCCTCGAGGTGCACTCGAGGCTTTCCCCATTGGTGGTCCATGATGACGAAATCGCCGAGCCGCCGGGCCGCGTACTGGCCCGCCTCATATGTCGCTACCCGTATGGTGACATTGGGCAATGCTGCCAGCTCAGTCATGGTAGCGAGCTGTTCAGCCATTACCGCGCGCCCTCCGAGTTGGAGTCGCAGCGCGGCTTCGGGCTGAATCACATCGACCTTCAGATCACCGCTCCGAATCCGCCGCTGCCGGTAGGCACGCTGCGCGACGGTTTCCTCGAGGAACGACGCCGACGGAGCGGTGAAGAACGCGTGGCGCACGATCTCGCGCGCATAGGCCGCCGTCTGGAACAGCCCGTAGACAGCGCGCGGCTCATGCGCACGAAGTTCAGTCGCCGACTGCTCCATTGCGAGATAGGTGTCCAGCCAGCTGGGCATCTCGTTGACCCGGAGCGGAAGATTGCTCAGCATCGCGTCCAGCTCGCTCATGCTGACGTCGAGCGCCTCGGCGTAGCGCACGCGCTGTGTGGGATGCGGCGTGCTCTCGTCGCGCTCCCACTTGCCGAGCGTGGTCCGATCGACACCGACCAGTTCGGCAACCTCCTCTTGTGTTCGGCCGGTCGCCTTTCGCGCGTCGATCAGCATATGGCGTCGCACAAACACATCATAGCCACCTCATATAAGCCGTGGACTCGCTTGCCGCGATCCCGCATTCTGAACTCGAGCACCCGACGCCGGGACGAATCCCGCGCCCACACAACAGCACTGACCGACGAGCCGCGGTCCGTGCGCCCGGCGTCGGGTGCTCCCTGCCCCCTGGAGGTCCCCATGGACTACACCCTGTCGGAACTGCTGGCAATGGCCGCCCACTCCGAACCCGACACCCCCTTCACCGTCGACCAGGCCCACGAAGCCATGCGCATGCACCGCGAATGCGCCGTCTACCACTGCCCGCGCAAGACCGCCGCCTTCGAAGCCCTGATCGAGGCCGGTCGCATCGTCCCCGACTCCTCCCGGAGGTACTGATGACCGCGTACCTGCTGTTCGCTATCGCATCAGCACTGATCTTCGGCACCGGCTATTGCGCGGGCCGACGCACCGTCCGACCCCGCCCGCAGGGCCGCCACCGCCACGACCCCGGCCAATCCAGCCAGATGCACGTGACTCAGCTCCTGGCCTCCGCCATGGTCCTGTAAACACTGATCTACCAGGAACTTTAAAGAAGTTTCGGATTCGGTGTTGACTTCCGGCCATGCTTAAGCCAAGCTTGGTGCAGCGCCAGAGCTGCGCCCACATCCCGGAAATCACCGGAAACCTGCGGTAGGAATCTCGATCCTCCGAACGGAACCCCCGAACGAAACTCCGTCGCCGCGTGCGACTTCCAAAGCGTTCCAGATTCAGGATCGGCACACCGCAGACCCCTAGCGTGCAGCGACCCTCTGCGCTATCACCCGTAGTCACGGGACCGCAGCTGCCACAGCGCATTTCACAAGTCGCTGGCCGCCGCACGCATCACCGATCGCGCCCTCGATCCCGCCTCCGGGATCGGGGGCGCGGTCATTGGAACACCCCTTCGAACCCGCGAGGACCCTCATGATTCTCGGCCTGTCCATCAATGAATGGATCACCATCGGCATGCTGATCGCCCAGCTGATCGCCGCCGTGGCCCCACTGATCCCGTAACCACCCGGGCCCTGCTTTCCAGAGCGGCACCGGGCCCCGCAGCACTCGTCGAAAGGAAACACCATGCGACTCAACAGGGTTCCCGAACCGGCTCTGGTGCGCTCCATCCTCGTAGCCATCTCCGGCGTAGCCGCCTACCTCCTGGGCCGCCAACTGAACACCGACTGGATCGACACCGCCCTCACCCTCTACGGCCTCCTCACTCCGGTCATAGCCGGGGCGGTGATCAGACCGGCCGTCACCCCGGTACTCCGGACGGACGGTGAGAGCTGAATGCAGTCATGGCTGAACCCAGAACTGGTACAGGCCATCGGAGTGGCGGTCGCGACCGTCATCGGCGCGGTAACCGCCTGGCAGGCAAGAGAAGTCGCGAAACTCCGTGAACGCGTCGCCGCCCTGGAAGACCAGGCCGCCAGCGACCACCTCCGCTTCCGCGACGCCATCCGCCTGATCCGAGCCCTCCAACGCCACATCGACGAACTACTCACGTTCCTGCGCCTGCACGTCCCCGGCCAGGAACCACCCCGGGCGAAATACCAGATCCCCGCCACCCTCGAAGAAGAGATCTGACGCCCCAACTGTGACGCCTTCGCGTCCAATTCCCATGCGGCAGGCCCCCGAAACCCTTCCACAGGTTACCGAGCGGGTTCAGAGCCCGCCGCATGCCCGCCCCCAGCGCGCCGCGTCTCCCGCAGGTGGTCCGCGGTAGCAGACGCCCGCCGCAGCGCAGGGGGCGCAATGGTCCCGCCCCCGGATCGCCCCTCACCTCCGGGGGCGGGACCCCACACCTCCGATTCCGAGCCCGAGCCGGCTCGCGATCCGTCATGCCCACATCCGGAAGGCCCCGAATTCCCATGTCCGACAAGGAAATCATCGACTCAGTCCACTTCGGCACCCAACCCCCGCCGCAGTCGAACTACGTGAAAACCGACACCGGCCAACTGGTCACCCCAGAATTCCTGTCCTTCCTCCAACACACCCTCACCGGCAAGCTCGCCGACCACCAGCCCGACACCGCCCTCGACCCCCAGGTCCGCGCCCTCGCCGAAGAACTCTCGGTCATCCACCTCCCGGAATGGCACAGCGAGGTAGGCCGAAAACTGGCCGACCCCACCGTAACCAGCATCAAACAAGCCACCCGAGTAGCCGAATACCTCGTCAAACGCGGCGTCCGTGTCCACCCCGAACTCGAGGAAATCCGCTGGACCCCCACCCCCGGCGGCCCGCCCGGAGCCTTCGACACCGGCATGCACATCACCAAGGACACCCAAGGCAACTGGCCCACCCCCGACCCCGAGTCCTACTACGACCTGGAACAAATCCAGGTCAAACAAACCGACGACGGCCTCTGGTGCGCCACCCACCCCCGCGGCCTGTCCGCCCAAGCCCCAACCAAGACCGACGCCTACGCGGGCATGGTCGAGCAGCTGCGACAGCGCATCGAACAAGCGCGCCTCAGCCGCCGCGAGGAGTGATCATGTCAGCCAAGCCCATCGATGATCCTGCTGCTTCGCGGGTCTTCAACTACTCGGTGCGGACGCCAAGAGATGCTGCCGCGACTTTCGCGAGAGTACTCAACGCTGAGGATCTGATGTCGACCGCAGCGTCAAGAGCCCATGAGTTCGCGCTCACGGACTTCATGTCCTCGGGGCCGTGGGGCCAACAAGTAGTTGAACGAGGCACTATCCAAAGCATCGCCGGCCCGCCGCCGATCCTGCGGAGGCCTGACGATGACCTTCCAGAGAAGGTCGAGAATCGAACTGCACCCTCGGTCTCGCGCGAGGACACGGTCCCGCCTCCAAATCCTGCCGGGCCGACCGTCTTCGAGCAAATGTATTCCGAACCGGAACCCGAACCCAGTACCCAAACTCCGACTGTGAAGGTCCCGGAATCCCTGGAAGAACTGGCCCTCCCCGGCTACGAGGCCCCTAGTCAACAAACGATGCTGTCGCAATTCTATGGGGAACTGGGTGCAGATGGTCCGACGTCTCCGGCCTCCAATGCGGGCCCGAAATCGCTGTTCCCAGAAATCGTTACAGCCGAGGGCTCTGTAGGTATTCCGGAACCACAGAAGTACGTAATTCCTTCTGCCATCACGGCTCCAAGGACGTGGTTTAGATCTGGAGTGGACGGATATGGCTTCAACTACTCTCAGGAGCAGTTGCGAAAGGACCTCGAAGCCTATACGAGAGGACCCCAACCCTGGGTTGGACCAGGTAATCCGTACTACCTGGCCAGGGAACGCCTCGTTAAGGCCCAGTATACGCCCGAGGAACAGTTCAACGACCTACTCTGGGCCTTCCGCGAGGCCGGCACGCACGAAGATCGAGTCAAGAAGTCCCAGGCAATTCAACGACTAGCGCAGATCGGGATTTTCCCTTACGAGAATCCAGCGATAAAGGATCATGTGGAGAGGATTCAGGGCTTCGGCAGGCTCACCGATCCATCACAGCCGGCTAAGAATGCGCCACCGCCCCCTGAGCGATCCAAACCTACCACCCTCGACATATATATGCGCAGTCGAGGCTACGTGCCCGCGGTTGTCGCTCCGTCGAATGATAAGACCGTAATAGAAGCATCTATCTCATTTGGTTCCGGACTCGTACGCCCAATTGTCGACAATGTAAAAGACACCGCAGCCCTGCTTGGAATCGGAGGTCCTGGAGCTGCGGAAGCCCGGCGAGAAGCCGTCAACGGTATCGGTGCCCTTATTGGACTCGGCCCTGCAGGCGGTCCTGGAGTCATCGATTCTTGGAAAGCGGGCGGAAAAGACTTTCTGGGATGGGACGAGTGGGCGCGAGGCGATTGGTACTACGCCCTCGGGATCGTCGTTTCGAACATCGGAACAACGATCGGCACCGGTGGTGTGGCGGCGGTTCCGAAAATCAACAAGGTCGCAAACAGCATCCCGGATGTCGATGGCCCGAAGACCAAACAGGATACACCGGATGTAGCTGCCGAGAACTCTAACCGCGCTCCCGCCGACCATCCCCAGGGTTCACCGGAGACTGACGAAAACGCCCAGTCGAAGGAACAGCATGCCCAGCCCGACGGTGAAGCCTCCCCGCAAGTTGGTCCAGGACGCTTCGAGGCCGAAGATCATGTGCGGCGGGATACAGCCCCGGATCAGGATGTGCATAGTGGCTCTAGCGTCGATGATGCAGCGGACACCCCTACGAACGCCGAACCCGTCCCAAGACCCAGTGTGCCGATAAGGTTAAACCTCGGAGCCGGGTTGAACCGTATGGAAGGAGCTGTGAACGCCGATCTCAAACCAAATTCAGAACTGGATGTCCGTCTGGATGCGAACCAGCTCCCCTTCCGGGAGGGTGTATTTGACGAGGTGCATTCAGTCAACCCATACGGATACAATCCCATAAACTCGGAGACTGTCAGGGTCCTCAAGCAGAATGGAATTGTGATCGTTACCGGAAGCCCGAAGAACAAATATATCAAGACGCCCGCAAATCTCGGCGAATTGGGGCTGCGCCTTGAATGGGAGGGTCCTATACTGCCCGTGCATGGATTCGGAGTTCAACGACTCTCTGACGGAACGCCTCTATCAACTACCGAGAACCACATTACTCGAGTATATCGAAAGATCTGAACTTTGTTTAAAGTATCGATGGATGAAATATTATCAGGACTGCTTGAGCGAATGGAAAGCGGCGATTTCTCGGAAACTCTAGATATGCTCCTGTGGAAATTTCAGGACAATGGTGGTGAAATGTTGGCGACGCTTAGGGTCTGGCTCACAGGTGACGACTTGGCTAAGATTGAAGCTGCACTGAATTTTAATGGTGGGTTTCTGTTCTCGACGCGAGACGATATGGAATCTGCTTTCGCTACTCTCACTGGTAGGTATCCTCATTTTAGAGACCGCACTGTCGAGATTCTTCGAGCCTGGGATGCCCGATTCGGGTAGCCCCGGTTTGTGCCACCTCGTGGGAATATTTGCAGACGATCCTGTATCCACCGATCAACCCGCCTAATTCACTTGACTATGAGTCCTCAAGTATCGAGAAAGGTTGGCTAGAGGAACTGAGAGAATAAACTGAGCGGTGGACGAACTTAATCGAATCGCTGCATCGAAGGCAGAGACATCGGGATCGGGAGTGACCACGTGGACGAAGCATTTTTGACATTCGTTCGTGTCGCCTTAGCGTCAGAGACGGTTATGGACTTCCCGACGATGCGCGAAGTCTCTCGGGGGACGTCCCATGAGTATGAAGGGAATATAAGAAAAGAGTTTGAAACATTGCTCCGTGAGCAGAACATATCGTGTCGAGACTGGTTCAATCTTACGGCTGTAGATTTTCCGGACCATGACCAGATGTATGCGTTCCTGCGTGAGCTTTACGAATATATCTACAACGGCGGTGAAGAGCCCTCGACTCTTACGGATCTGTGAGTATAGACGCCGAACGAGCGTTTAATGGACAGTACGGTGATGCATGTGATCGCTCCCAATCGAACGTATAACGGTTTCATGCCTAGGCACTTTGATGTCACAAGGGAGGAACATCGTGACAACCGTGGTTGCGCGCCATAGATTGCCCCAGTCTGAGGATCAATTTCTGATCGATGATCTGGGTTCTGCTGTCGATTCATTCCTCGTAGGCATCGCGGATTCGCCAATGCTGATTGAGCCCGCATTCTTGCTTTCCGTAGACTACTTTCGGTCATTGTGCTTAGTGGATGAGGACGCCGTATTGCCCGAGACGTTTGAAGCGGGGCTGATCTTCTGCAGAGCTTTTGGTTCGGACTGCGTGGCGATGGTTTGGCCGAGAAACTTGAAAGACCATAGTCTCGTCCTTCTCGGATGCGTCCGCCGCGACGGGAACCGAAGTAGAAACCTTTTGTATCCGCCAGTAGGCATGTTTCATGCTCTCTACTTCAAGGGATCCTCAGAGTTCAATGCAGCGCTGCTCGAGGCTCTCGAGCTTCACAGATTGTATTGGCATTTGAATCCCGATGGCCAGGATGATCGTTTGGGTTCGGTTTCGTTGCCTGCACTAGCGTTTGCGATCATGGCTCATGATGAGGGCGTGCCGATCGAAGTTGCTTCTGGATACCTTCCCAAGAACTTCGTCAACGATTCATGGCCCGAGGTTTTCAATTCGTGAATTCATTTTGATGCCTAGCGTCACGCTGGTGAGACTAAGGTCTGTCTGGCCATGTATGGGTTGAGTAACACCAGCTTGTAGAGGTCAGCTCCTGGTGAAGTGTACAATCTGGAGCGTAGATTGTCGGCACTTATGAGCCGGATCGCGCCTCAGGTAGCTGAGTACAGTCAAACTTTCGAGTACAGTCACCGACCAGCAACCGCCGGCTGGAGAGTTGCCGGTGAAGAGCGGATCCCTAAGCGGTATCATCTCGGATATAGGCTCCCAACTGACGAGCAATGGCGCGAAAGGCGTGCAATTGACAATGAGTAGCGCCGGCGATGCTTCGATCGAGCGTCAACGGCTCATGACAGAAATTATCGATCATGTGCGTGCACAAGCCCCCCGTAATTGGCGTCAGATTGACTTGACCTATATTGCAGTTGGCCGTGCTATCGAGATGAAAATCGGCGTCGATACAGCAGATGGTCCGATGCCTGGCATTGGTGGTCCAATAGATATTCCTCGTGCAGTGGACCAACTACGTGATCTGATGTACATACCAGACAAAGGCACGTGGTTCACCATGAGTGTACGCATCTCATCGAGTGGTGATGTTTCGACGAAGTTTGGGTACAGTGAACCGGAAGAGGATACGCTAGCTGGATTTGACCTCCAGGAGGATCTTGATATCTATCCACGTGAGGAAGTACCTGAGTGGATGCGACGTCTGTTATCTTCCCAAGATTCCGAGAACCTCCTTTCGATACAGGAACCAGATGTATCGGCGCAATCTTTTGCAGCTCCGAATGCTCCGGCAGTAGACCGCGCCGTTGCGGCGGAGATTGCATCGCGGTTCATTCCTGATGAGGTTGGAATGCGTTATATTAAGTCGGTTGCGCAGATCCCAGTCCTAAATGAACCTGCAATGATATTCAGAGAGATACTCGAAAATGGGTTCGAGCATAGAAAGGTAGAGATCTATCCGGATGGTCGAGTTGGTCTCGCTGGCGGCCTTATTTATACTGACCTCACTTCGTTAGAAGATGATCCGATTCCGTCCTTGGATGAACTTGATCGTGCCTGGGGCACGTTTTCGGCGGAGATATCGCCGGTAGAATTTCAAACTGAGTGGATCGCGTCGGGCGGCTGGACTGAGTCGGAATGATTTAGACTGAGGTGATCTCACCAAGGTGGGCTCACAGGTTTCGGCAGTGTGATGGAAGTCCTTGGGAGACACGCTGATTGGGTGCTGGATATGGAACGTCGAGTCGGGCTACATGCCCAAGTACCTTTTAAATGGTGCATGGGTAGGCGAATTTGAAACATAGTCCTGATTGGCCGATAGCTTTGAACCGCCCGGCTATAGCATCCAGTTGAACTGGAATATGCAGGACAAGGGTGCTGGCGTCATGACTCACCCTGTGGAGCATCTAAGTTGGATGCCTCGGCTTTCAGGGGTCGCATCTTGTCGAGTCGGGAGTAGTACAGCTGCTGAATTCGGGTTGGGTACTTACGCACGATGAAACTTAGTGGACGGGTTGAAAAAAGTAAATCTCTTCAGGAGCTTGAAGGGACGTGCTGGCCGGAATTGAGAGAATTCCCTTCCGAGCTAGTTGCTGACGTCTATCGGCTTCGCGAGATGCCGATTGGGGAATTGAACCCGACGGCGCTCGCCAGGCTGATTGGGCAGGAGATCGGGCTTCGATGGTTGATCCCCGTCGCACTAGATCATCTGAGTGAGACAGTTCCTGATGAGAGAGCGGGCGGATTCTATGATGAGGATCTACTCACCGCAGTTGTCACGTGTAGCCTGGAGTTCTGGCAGGATCATCCCGAGTGGGCCAAGTCTCTCGCGAAAACGACTCGCGACCTGAGTGAAATTGGTCCCTATTTGGTTGAGGATGTAGCAAGATTTATTGAATTCTCCGCTCGTCTAGGGCTCAATGATAGTGAATGAGCTTCAATTTGAATGGAATTGGTTATGTCCGAACGTATAGAGTTCTCTGATATTGAAAGCTGTCTCGTCGACCTCTTGACCGCTCAGTTTGCGGCCCTGCCGGATACCGCTCAAGTAGTCACGACAGTGCCCGACCCGAAGCCCGCCCGCATGGTGCGGGTCGCTCGGAACGACCGCAAGCCTCGGCTGGACGTCGAGGACAGGGAGGGCCGTCGTGGCGCTCACCTGATCCTCGATCGTCCTCGGGTGGTCTTCGAGTGCACCGATGACGCCGGTGGCGCGGCCGAGCTGGCCGCGCTGGTGCGCGGGATCGTGAATGCCGCCGCACCCGGGTACATCGGCACCGCGTGGTGTGACCACATCGAGGATGCCGGCCTGGAAAACGACACCGACCCGGTGACCGCCGCTCCGCGGTACACGCTTGTCACCGACCTGATCGTGCGAGGAAGAGTCCTCGCGTGACTCCCCCGACAACGCGGGAGTAACAACTGAATACATATCCCTAGGGCCTGCGCAAAATCCCAAGGGAGACAACACAATGGCTATGCCCTCCAGCAAGTTCATCGGCGCCGGCACCCCGAATATCGCTGTTACCGGTGGTGTCCTGGTCGCCCCGCTGGCTTCCACGCTGCCGACCTCCGCGGACGGCACTATCGATGCCGCGTTCAAGGCGCTCGGCTATGTGTCCGAGGACGGCATCGAATCGATGGGTGAGCGGCGGATCGAGTCCGTGAAGGACTGGAACGCCGACATCATCGCGCAGCTGCAGACCGAGCACTCGGTGCGTTTCGGTCTGACCCTGTACGCGGCCTGGGATCAGGACGTGCTGCGTGAGGTCTTCGGCGAGGACAATGTCACGCCGACCGCCGCCACCTCCACCTCCGGTGCGCTGTACACCGTGACGGAGAACGGCGCTCCGCTGCCCCACCGCGCGTGGGTCTTCGACATGGCGAACGAAGAGAAGAAGCTGCGTATCGTCCTGCCGAACGCCAAGATCACCTCGGTCACCGAGAAGAAGTTCGTTTCGACCGAGCTGGCCGGCTTCATGATCACCGTCGAGGCGTTCAAGGACGACAGTGGCGTCAAGGCGTACCGCTACCTGAACGACGGCAACAAGCTCGCCGCCTGATATCACGACGGTTCCGACCGTCACCTTCCGTGAGTTCGAACCCCACCGGGTCGAACCATGTCTGAGGACGGCCCCATGCCGTCCGACAAGCCCCCAACGGCGGCGGGATTTCCATCCTATGCGCAGGCCCGCCCGTCGCCGTTGGGCCTTCTCATATCAACACCTGCGCATGCACAACTACTACTCGAAAGGGTCTGCGTAACAATGACTTCTCCGAAAGCCCCCATCACCATCGCCCAGCCGATCAAGGTGAAGGACGACTTCTTCTACCGCGTGAACGGCGTCGAGATCCAGCTGCCGTCGCTGTCCTACCTGAAGCCGGGCGTGGTCCGCCGGATTCGGCGACTCAGCGATGTGGACGCGATGTACACCCTGCTGGAGATGAGCCTCTCGCCCGAGGCGCTCGCGGCCCTGGACGATATGGATCCGGACGCGTACCACGAGATGCTGGAAGCCTGGCGCGCACACTCGGGGATCAGCCTGGGGGAATTCTGAGCCTCGATGCTCTTCTCGAAGAGTATTGCGAGGCAATCGAATACGACTTGATCAGCCTCGGTCTGCGGTTGCGTCGGCTCGGTACTGACGAACTGAGCTGGCGCGACCTCAAGGCCGTCGTTTCATTCCTGCCGCCCGACTCGGCGCTGATGCGCACCATGCACCCGGAAACCTATCGGTGGCAGCTGGACCAGCAACTGCTGGCGGAGATGACCGACTGCCTGCGGTGGATGATGTGGTCCAAGAGCGACGACGCCCGCCACGGGCGCAACCGACCCGCCCGCATCCCGCGGCCCGGCGTCGAATCCGATCGGGAACGGGTCGGTACGGCCATGAGCATCGACCGGATCAACGAGTTCCTCGGCTGGAGCGAGTAGTCCTCGCCGGTGGCCGGGTGCGGGCGCAATCGGCCCAGAAAGTGAATGCAATTGTGGACAAGCAACGCCCACCGGCAATGACACTGCCGGACATTCTTGCGATGACAACCAATGGGCAGCCCGCACCCGGGAAGCGGATCACGCTGCCCAGCGGCGCGGTCTGGGAGGGAGGACCCACCGCCGGGACCTCGCTCATCACCCTGCCCGACGAGGACCCGATTCTGGTCTCGGACAACGGTTCCGGGGCGCCTAACACACTGGTTGGCCGTTCCGGCCCGTTCGGAGCTCTGGCCCGTGCGTTCGAGGAAGTGCTCGGGCACGTACCGAACTTCGTCACCGATCGGGTGGCCGCCGAGACGCGAAATCTCCTGCGCGGGCTACCCGCGCCGGATGAGGGGGAGACCGAAACCCGGATCATCAAGTTCAGCTCCAAGGCCACGCTGCTCAATCCCGCCAAGAAGCGCGGCGGCTCCGGCGGGGACGATGCGGTCGAGCAGCATGATCCGGACTCGGACGAGACACCGGTCCGTCGTGCACGCGGCGGCCTGGTGCACCGGCCGGGCGATTTCATCAATGGCCTGATCCCCGGATTGGGTCCCTCCACCGCCGACGATGTCCCGCTGCTCGCATCCCGTGGCGAGTACGTGGTCAATGCCGAGGCGGCGGCGAACACGCTGTCGCTGCTGGACGCGATCAACGCGGGCTGGGTGCCGTCGGCCCAGTTCCTCACCGGGATGCTGGAGGGGTTCACCTCGCCGCTACCCGAAACCGTCGCCACGACACCGACTCTCGAACAGTGGCGCGGACTGCTCGGCCAGGGCGTGATCGCGGACATGCTCGGCAACGCCGGTGCGGCCGCGGTGAACGCCGCCGGTTGGGCCGGGTCGGCGCTGGGGTCGGCGCTGGCCCCGCTCTTCCAGCCCGGCGGCCCGCTGAGCGATCAGGCGCAGCGCATCGCCAACCCTCCGGTGCGGACACCGCCGAGTTCGACCGCGCCGGGGGCACCGCTGCCGCTGACCGCTTCGATGCAGGCCAAGCCGTCCGGGATGCTCGGCGCACTGGCGGGCCTCGGACTGCCCGGTCTCGGCGGCGGCAGCATTGGCGGCGGGAACGCAGAGCTGAGCGCGCTTTCCAGTGCGCTGAGTTCCGGAATCGCCGGAGCCGCAGCGGAAGCCGGGAGCCGGGTCGGCGCTGCCCTGGGAGCGATCATCGCACCGGCGCTGGGGCCTTCGGGGCAGCTGGTGCCGGAGATCGGCGAGCAGCTGGGGCGGCTGATCGGGTCGCAGTTCGGCGGTGAGCTCACCGCGTCGATGAGCCTGCGGACCGAGGTTCCGGGGCAGCCCGGCACCGGAGGCGGTGGTACGGGTGCGACGACCAGCGCGGATGGAACGCCCACCGTGGGGTCCGGCGCGGGACTGCCCACGAACGGCGGCGGCAGCATCGTGGGTGGTGCCGGACCCGCGGCTGCCAGCGGTGTCTATGACGCGGCCGGGGAGGGCTCTCGCTGGGTGTATCTGCCGAGCGATCCGGAGAAGGGACTGACCGGCGGGTGGGCGTACGTGACGCCGACCGACTCGGGTGTGCGCACCGCCGCGCCTCCGGCGGGCACTCAGATCGAGTCCATGATGCCGGACAAGGACGGCATCGCTCCGCCCATGCTGGATTCTTTCGAAGGCGTCGACTGGTTCGGCGCGCTCACCGGGAACGGGCCGAAAACCCTCGCCCGCGAGTCGTATCCGTACAACCAGTACGAAGGCGATTTCAAGGGCCTGCTGCAACTGGCATCGAGGAAGGTTGGCAACGATCTCGGAACCCTGCTCTCGCCGATTCTGGGAGCGAATGCTCCCAAGGCACTGGGCGATCTCGCGGCGATTCTCACCGTGCCGATCGGGCAGGCGTACGCCGACGCCGATCCGAATGGCGACTGGACCACCACGATCGGCCATTGGCTGAGCCAAGCCACCGGAATTCCGTGGAGCCCAACCGGACAACAAGGTGCCGGGGGAGTGCCACAGCCGGACATCCCGCAGCAGATCGGCCTCAACGCCCTGTCCTCCGGCATCCAGGGCCTGCAACAGGGTGGCCTGCTGCGCGGCCTCACCGGAGCGATCTCCAGCGCGGCCTCGTCCGCTGGCAGCCTGATCGGCGGCGCGGCAGGCACGCTCATCGCGCCCTTCCTGGGCCCGGCAGCCCCACTCGGCCCCGTCATCGGCCAGATGCTGGGTTCGATGGTCGGCGGCATGATCGGCGATCAATTCACCCGCCCCATCGAGTGGGCGGGCTACGCGGTGAAAGAACTGGTCGGCACCGGTTTCGGTCTCACCGATCTGGCGGAAGGCCCGGGTGGACACACCGCCCGCGTCGATATCTACAACTTCAACGGCACAGACCCCAAGAGCGCGTCCATCGCGGTGGAGCGGGTACGCCGGCGCCGGGCTCTGGCGCAGCAACGCGGAGGAGGTTTCGGGCGATGACCCACCAACTTTTGGAAACCCACGGCACGAAGGTCGTGCTGTGGGATGTCAACGGCCGGGTGTGGCATCTGTCCGGCACCAATTCCGGCCGTGAGGGTGTGCGGCTGTCACAGCAGGCCGGGTACATGTTCGCGCCGGTGCAGCTGCTCGTCTCGGAAGGTGCGCGCCAGGACGGCGCGACCTTCATTCGATCGGTCCGGTCGAAGAAGGAATGGGATTTCCTGGTCGTCGTGTCCGGCGCGGCGAAAGCCGGTGGCGTGGATCCGATCCGGGACTTCCACGCCGTGCACGACGCCTGGTTCCGGGGATGGTCGACCGACAAGCCGGTGACCGTCGGCTACTACACCCGCCACCAGGGCTGGCGATTCCAGCAGGCCCAGTTGGACGCGGCTCCGGAGCCCGTCGGTGATGTCGATCCGGCGCGCAACGCGATGGCCGTGTACAAGATGTCGGCCACCGCCATGGACCCGCTGGAACACCACTTCGACGAGAACTCGGTGTGGACCAACACTTCCGGTCTCAATGAAGGCATCGTGCGCATCCGCAACGCCGCCGACCAACCGGCGTGGCCGCGGTACACGATGAACGGTCCGGGCAGGTGGTCGATTCTGGACCCCGTCGCGGGTGATGAGGTGCGCATGGTGCAGACCCCCCGATTGGGCGCGAACGAGACCCTGCGGATCGACACGCACCCACGCCGCCGGACGGCGCGCCTGTACACCGACTCGGATACGCAGGGCCGCAATGTCTGGGCGCAGCTCGCGGGCCGCCGCTGGCTGCAATCCATGGTGCCCTGGTCGGCCACTGATATCACGGTGCAGGTGGACGGCGGCACGATCGAATCCAGCATCGTCGCCACCGTGACACCGCGATCCTCGAGGCCGTTCTGATGAGCGCCGGAACCTGGGATCCGCACACCGAAGTGCGGCGGATGGACGAGACATTCCGCGCGGATCAGGAGCAGGCGCGCAATCCCGATGTGCTGGTTCGCTTCTGGGACAAGTACATGCGGGAGGTGGGTGAGGAGCACAGCTACCTGTCGCTGGAGTTCACCTATCCGCGCAACGCGGCGGGCGGTCTGAAGATGATCTGCCCGCGGGATATGACCCACTTCGATCACCTGTTCGGCAACAAGGAGGACGGCGCGGACGCCACTATCCCGATCACCGTGAACACCAAGGGGTTCCGCTGGGATGGCTACGTCACCAAAGCGTCGATCGTGCGCGACGAGAACGGTGTCGAAACCGTCGACATCGAGGCCATCCACGCCTGGAACCACGTCGCCACCATCTGCTGCTGGGCATCGCCTTTCGCGCCGGTGCTCGCGCAGTTCCCCCGGCACCACATCCTGTTCGGGCCGGTTCGCTCGTTGGTCACCACCTACCTGACCATGAACCTGATGCGGTTGCAGGCGCCGGGTTGGCAGCCACCGGACCTCATCGAATCGCCGGAGTGGAACGGCGTCGGCAATACGTTGTTCCCGATCGCGGTGGTGCCGGTCGACCCGTTGCGGGACACCAGCCGCTGGAGCGCGGCGTCCGCTCGATTCGACATGGCGGACAAGCTGTTCCAGCCCATGCTGGAGGACTCGGGCGTCATGCTCACCGCACGGTTCTTCCTGCCGGGCGAAGACGAGCAGCCCGCCCCGGAATGGTTCCACCTCGAGAAGCCGACCGTGGTACTCGAGACCGTCGACAAGTCGGGCGTCACCGGTAGCACCGGCACGCTGCTGGATGGAATCCAGTCGTGGATCGAGGAATTCGCCGACGACGGCACCACGCCGGTCCGGTATCCGCGCTTCGATTCCACCACGGAATACGAGGCCGTATACGGGCAGCCGGGCAAGTTCGGCACCTTCAAGAACTTCCCGTGGGTGTGGTACTTCGAAGGCGAGTATTCCGGCATCGGCGCATCCGAGGTCGCGCTGCACAAGCCGACCGCGACCGACGTGATCATCGGTGGCCGCTCGCCCGGATGGGTCAACGCCGGAATCGAGGTGGTGATCAAGGGCCTGCTGTCCCTGATCGGCCTGGACTTCCTCTATCGCGGCCAGCTCAACGACGTCTTCCTCGCCTGGATGGTGTACCGGGACATGGGCCGCGTCGAGCGCGCCGGGCCGTACGCCTTCCGCGAGCTGTACATCACCGGCAGCGACAAGGCGTTCAACCTGGACGGCTTGGTCGCCGGTCGTCAGGGCCTGCACCTGACCCGCGGCTACACCAGCCACAAGGTGACCATCGAGGACAACGCCCCCTATCTGCTCGGCCGCGACTTCGGGCTCGGCGACCAGATCGGATTCCAGCTCGGTGAGTACGTCTTCACCGACTACGTGACCGAACTGACCTTCTCCGACAACCGCGAAACCCCGGCCGTCTGGCAGATCACCGTCGGTGACGGCTCCGACGAGGAGGACTCGATCGTCAAGGCGTGGCAGCGGCTCGGCCGCTTCGCCGCCGCCATCAAGGATCTGTCCACCGATGTCGGCGCGGACCTGGATCTGCTCATCTTCTAATCCCGCTGGAGGAAACACTATGGCGGACATCAGTTTTCCCGCCCATCTCACCGTGCAGCGGCAGCTGGACGTGGATGGGCTGCCGATTCTCGAGGCGAACATCGCCGTGGCCGACGAGGTAGCTGGGCTCGAACTACCCCAGGGCCCGGCCGGGGAGCGGGGGCGGCAGGGCCGCCCGCGCACCACCTCCCGAAAGATGGGGGAGATCGCCACCGCTGCGGAGCGGCCGAGCGGTCTCGGAGCGGCCGATCGCGGCAAGTGGTGGCATCGGCTCGACACCAATGGCATGGATGTGTGGACCGGCACGGCGTGGCGGCATTCACCGGACGCGGTCGGTCCGAAAGGAACTGTGGCCGATGCGAATACAGTCACGGCCGAGACCGTGCATGAGCGGACGCTCACCCAGCCCGCTGCCGAGTTCGAAGGTACCGGCGCGCAGCTGTTGCGGGTGACCGCACCGGCCGGTCAGCCGGGTGCCAAGGGACCGGCCGGGGCGTCCGGGGCGATCAACGAGTCACCGGACTTCGACCAGTCGCTCGTCCCCGTGCCGGGAGGCACCTTCGCCTACCACCCGGCGACCCGAATGTTCCGTCCGCAGCCCCTACCGATGGCCGCCGGCCCCTGGGTGTGGTTCAACGAGGACTTCGCGGCGGACCAGGCCGCGTCGGTGCCCCAGTTGATCGCCGGAACCTTCACCGTGCCGGCGCAATCCTTCGCGTGGCGACCGGTCGTCTACGGACACATGCTGCTGTCCTCGCAGGTCACCGGCTCCCAGTACGTGCGGGGCATGGTGCGGATTCATCACTCGCAGGGCCAGGTCGCGGCCGCCACCGTCGGTACTTCCGGCGCCTACTGGTATCAGCCGATCATTCCCACCTACCGCGACGAACAGACGACCAAGACCCTGTCGCCGTCCTCCACCTTCGCGGTGGTCCCGGCCGGTCAGCCAGCCAATCTGGTCGTTACGGCCGAACGTGGCGGGAACGGCAGCGGCAGCATCGGGTACAAGCGCGCGAACGCATCGCTGGTCGTCTACGCCCAGCCCATCTGAACGAGGTCATATGTCAACCGTTGGTGAATATTTCCGATCAACACTCATTCGCGGTATCGATGAGGGAATCGGTGGGCCGGGTGTGGTGCAATCCCTGCAGAGCACACCGAGCGACGGCTCGCTCGAACTCATGACCGGCACCGTCGGTTCGGCGGGACCGGAGGGCGAGCCGTGCCCTGCCTTCCGCTGGGAAGGCGATATCGCAGACCAGGCCGCTCTGACCGCGCTGGCATCGAAACTAGGTCCGGCACAGGCAGGTAAGGCGTGGCGTGTCCTGGCCGGGGACTCGCTGGTCTTCTGGAACGGTACCGGCTTCGATACCTTCACCGAGGCGTTCGGAGCTGCCGGGCCCGATGGTGATACCTGCACGGTGACCCTCGGCACCGTCGATACCGGCCCGGCCGGATCCGATCTACAGGCCACCATTACCGGTACCCCGCCCAATCTCCGTCTGGACCTGACGATTCCGCGCGGCGTGCAGGGAAGTCAGGGGCCGGCGGGTGGCCCGGGACCGATTCGCAACGCGCCCGACTATGCCGATGGCGCGCATGTCGACGGAGCCGTACCGGTGTGGAATACGGCACTCGGCAAGTGGGTTCCGCGCGCCTATCCCGGTATCCGCGGACCCTGGTCCATCGTCGAGGGCACCGCATGGGACGGTGGGGCCGGTTTCGCTCCCTCGCAGAGCAACACCTCCACGTCCCCGAATACGGTGGCACGCCTGAATGTTCCGGCGCAGGACACCGATTGGCGGCCGATCGTGCACGGCGGCGTCACCGTCCAAAGTACCGACGACAGCACCACATTCGACGAACGCATCGACGCCGAGGTGCGGCTGGGTTCCGCGAGTGGACAGATCCTCGCCCTGGGAACCGGTGTCGGTGCGGGCATCGACGTGCACTGCCGCTTCCAGCCCTATTTCGGGGCCCGGATCACGCCCGACAGTGCGGTGGGAGTCGTTCCCGCCGGGCAGCCCGCAGTCCTTCATGTCGTACTGCGACGGGCGGCGGGCAGCTCCAATTACCACTACTTCATGGCCGGCGCTCAGATCACCTGCTGGGCCCGCCCGGTCACCACGACTACGGAGTGACACAGTGACCGAAAACCCGAACACCGTCTACGACGACGATGTCATGATCACCATGCGCGGTATCGCCGATTCGGTCGGACTGCCGCACACCGTCAACCCGATCGAGCACGTCGACCGCGAGATGCTCGTCGAACTGCGCCAGGGCCCGACCGGTCCGGTCGGGCCGGACGGCGCACCCGCGTGGCCGTGGGAATGGCAGGGTGACGTCGACGATTTCACGGCTCTACAGGCATTGCAGCTGACGACGGCCGATGCCCGCAAGGCATGGCGAGTCGTGTCGGAGAATGCCGTCTACTACTGGACCGGGCTCGAGTTCATCGCGTTCGACCGCGCCTTCGGCAAGCCTGGCGCGCGAGGGCGTACGAACCGGTTGACCGGCTCGGCGGTGGCGGGGCCGGTGGGTTCCGCCGCGACCGCGCGACTCACCGGGACCGCACCCGAACAGCATCTGGAGATCACCTTCCCGCGCGGCGAAACCGGTCCTGTCGGTGAGCCAGGTGCGGCCGGTCGCATCCAGGACGCGGCGGATGTCTCGATCGATGTCGAGCATCCGCTCGGGCAGGACTACGTCCTGTCCTGGAACGCCGATCTCGGCAAGTTCCAGCCGGTACCGAGCCCGCGCCTGAACGGACCGTGGGCGATCGGACAGGGGCAGATCAACGGTGGCACCAGTCTCACCGATGCGACGAAAACCATTGCCGCCATCACTATTCCGAGCCAGCCGATGTCGTGGCGACCGGTCGTCGAAGGCTGGATCAGTATCGGCACCGACAAGGGGCAGCCCACCACCCGCTGCGATATCGAGGTGCGAATCGGCTCTCCGGAAGGCGAACTGGTGGCACGTGGGCACGGCTCGTCGTCGCCGATCTTCGCCCTCGCCCTCATCGCGCCGGAAGCCGACTACCCGCTGACACCCGATTCGGCCATCGGCGTCGTTCCGGCGAACCAGACCGTCACCCTGTACGTCACCGTGCGCCGCAAGGTCGGTACCGGCCGCTACTCCGTCCGCGCCAGCGACGCACAGGTGATCGTCTACGCCCAGCCCGTGTAGCGCGCACGGATTCCCGCGGCTCGGCTCACGAGCCGCTCAACTCACAGCCGGTGCGTCGATTCCGGCTGCCTCCCGCCCGAAAGGACTGACCCATGGCCGAACTGCCTCCGCTGAAGTACGGAAAGGTCGTCGGACGCTTCCTCGCGAACGTCGCCGACGGACCGGACATCGGCGACCTGCCCGAATTCCTGCCGCTACGCGGCACCCTCACCTTCACCGCCGACGCTCCCAAGATCCTCGTCGGTGGCGCCGAACCCGCACCCGCCACCTATGTGCAGCTGCCCGAGCACTACGAATGCCAGCTGGACGAGTTCGGCTACCTCACCTGGCGCGGTAAGCGCGGCGTGCGGCTGGTCGCACCCGGAGCAGCGACCAATCCGACGGACTGGACCTGGCGGGTGTCGTTCAACCTGAACTATGACGGCCGCCAGATTCCCATGGAGTCGTTCAGCTTCGCCGTCACCGAGTATGTGGCGGGTCCCGATCCGGAGAACCCGGATGCGGGCTCGTCGGGCCTGGTCGACCTGACCTTGGTCGCTCCGGTTCCCGCCAGCCCCGGCAATGCCGTCGTACGCGGTGAGCGGGGCGAGGGCATCCAGATCGACGGGCAGGTAGCCACCTACGGTGAGCTGCCCGCGTCTCCGGCCGACGGCACGCAGTATGTCGTCACCACCGACGGGCTGCTGTACGTCCACCACGCGGCCGCGGGAGGCTGGACCCCCGACGGGCAGGGCATTGTCATTCGCGGCCCGGCGGGCACCACCGAATGGTCCGGCATCACCGGTAAGCCGGCGACCTTCCCGCCGACCATCGGTGCCACCGCGACCACCGCCGTCGCCGGTGACGATCCTCGGCTGAACGATCCCAGAACCCCGCTGCCGCACACGCATCCGGCCAACCAGATCTCCGACTCCACGGCGACCGGCCGCGCGCTGCTCACCGCCAGCGACGCCGCCGCCGCCCGCACGACGCTCGACACCATCGCCGGCAACGACTCCCGCCTCACCGATGCGCGGGTGCCCACCGCCGCCGGGCAGGCGTACGACATCGCCTTCAAGTCCCACACCGGGACTCGCGCCGCGGGTGCGGGCAATGTGATGCCGGAGGGTCTGCGCATCGAGCGGCCGATCAACATCACCTCGATCACCTATCGCGGTGAGACCGCGGGCACCGGCAACCTGGTCGTCGAACTGCGGAGGAACGGTACGACCATTCCGGGCACCGCCGCCACCATCGCCGCTGCCGGCCATGCCGGCGACACCGTGGTCACCACCGGCGCACCCTGGGCGCTCACCGTCGGCGACCGGCTGACGGTGTACATCACCACGGCCGACAGCCCGGCGGGCAAGGGTCTGCAGGTGAGCCTGAAGGGGGTGACGTCCTGATGCCGATGATCGTCGTCACCGGGGGCGAATCCTTCATGCCGTCGGGCATGAACAAGAACGGCACCCAGAAACTGACGGGTAGTTGGACCGAAATCACCGGCTGGACAGCCGATACCGACAACTATCCGGGCTCCACCCTCTCGGGCAACGGTCTGCGCGCGCAGGGCAGCAAACCGAACGCCAGCGTGAACGCCACCCTCGCTTTCTCGGGCGCCAGCGGGACCGGTCCGACACAGCAGGCGCGCATTCTGGTGAACGGCACCGTGGTCGCCACCGGACAACAGCTGATCGGCGCGTCCGGAACGCTGACGGCCTCGGCCACCGTCGCCCTCAACGAAGGCGATGTGATCACCGTGCAGGCATTCGGCACAGCACAGCTCTCCGGGTGGGAGAGCACGATCTCGGCCGCCGGCTCGCACGTCCGCATCACCTAGAGCGGCACGGCCATGTCATGGACCGGAGATCCGATCTGGCTCGCGGACGTGCTCCGCGCTGCCGGACTGCGAGTCATCGAACACGACGGCTGGCGCGACCGCGGGCACGGCGACTTCCGTGACCTGCGCGGCGTGCTCTGCCATCACACGGCGGGCGGCGGCGCGAACGACTGGCGGATAGTGCAGTACGGCCGACCCGATCTGCAAGGCCCACTGGCACAGCTGGTTCTGGAACGTGACGGCACCTATCGGGTGATCGCGGCGGGCGTGAGCTGGCACGCCGGCCGCGGCTCCTGGCCCGGTTGGCCCACCGACAACGCCAACTATCACGTCATCGGCATCGAGGCCGTATCACGCGGTGATGGAACCGACTGGACCCCGGCGCAACTCGACGCCTACAAACGCGGCTGTGCCGCCATCCTGGCCCGCATCGGTCGTACCGCCGCCGATTGCGTGGCCCATCGCGAATACAGCCGCGAAGGAAAAATCGACCCGGCCGGAATCGACATGACGGCGTTCCGCCGCGATGTCCAGGCCCTCATCGACGGAAAGGACGCACCGATGACCGCAGCGGAAGTCAGCCGGCTCGAGGACTTCATCACCGCGTTCTGCGGCCCGATCAGCAGCGACGTCAAAGACATTCGCGAACAGCTGTGCGGCCTCGCCCAGCGCGACGCCGGACAGTACGGCGGCTGGCCGCAGTTGGACAACCTCACCGTGGTGGACGCGCTCGCCGACATCCGAGCGCGGCTGGACCGACTGGAACGGCGGGGATGACAGCCATGTCGAACCCGAGTCGCCAGCACATACCTGCCTGGACCCCTGGAAATGTCAGCGCCGGTAGTCCCGCCGACACCGGCCCCAACCGGGTGTTCAACTTCAACAACATGTGCGAGGCGCAGACCGCGCACCTCGTCAAGCGAGTCAATCGCGGTCGAAAGATCGTCAAATCCGCTGGAAGCGCGCACAAGACGTAGACGTCTCGTGTCGTAATGAACCCACGAGGGGGGGGGGGGGGCGCAGCGGCCACCCCCCCGGGGGAGAGAGGGGGGAGAAAAAACAAAA